>JBPEWX010000407.1:0-2347 GCA_052032235.1 Ilumatobacter sp.
ATCCGACCCCAGACGCGGCTGCGTTCGTCGTCAGGTGCGGTCTTGCCAGGTGCAGATGCAGGCTTCGTTGCCGTCGGCGTCGGCGAGGACCCACCACGCCCTGGCGTGCTCGTCGCTCACCAACGTGCCGCCGGCGGCCACGGCAGCGGCGACGCGCTGTTCGGCGATGTCGTGCGGCACGCTGATGTCGACGTGGATGCGGTTGCGCTGTGTCCGCCCGTCGTCCATCGGTTGGAACAGGATCGCCGGACCGAACCCCGCCGGGTCGTCGACGAACGCGGCAGGGTCGTCGGAGTAGCCGAGCACGGCGAGCCAGAACGGGCGGATGCGATCGGGATCCTCGGTGTCGATCGTCCACTCGACGGCCTGCACCCGGCCCGGGCGGGCTGCCGCACCCGCTGACGACGCGAGACGGGAGATCGTGCGGGCCAGCTCGACGTCACGGTCGGTGACGCCGCCGGCGTCGTGCGACCACAGCTCGACTCGCACGGCACCGGGCCAACGGAGGTGGAGCGCCGGGTGGTGTTCGGCCGCCTCGGCGGCGTCGGCGATCGCGGACAGCAGCGCCGCACCCTCCGGGAACGTCGGTGCCACGAACTCGGCGCGGATGGCCCCCACGCCGTAGCGCCAGTCGGCGAGGGTCGCGTCGGCGGCGAGATCGGCGGGTGCGACGAGCGAGGACGTCATCGCATCAGTTCAGCAGACGCGGCGGTGGGATCAGTCGCAGCAGCTGTCGCGCCAACCGCATCCCGAACACTTGAAATGGGCGTGTTCGGGGAACAGGTCGCTGCCGCACATCGGGCACTCGGGGTAGGTGCCGAGCACCGACCGGCAGCCACCGGTCGTGTCGGCCGCGGTGAGGACGGACGGGGCGACGTGCTGGACGGAGTCGTGCTGCTGTGACATGAGTCCTCCACGATCGCGCGTTTCCCGTCCGACGGTCGCGGATGGTCGGCAGTAACTTGACTGACGGGTCAATGGGCGCTTCCACCTCCACCGAGGCCACGCCTCGGCACCGTCACCGACCCGGCACCGCCCGGGCGGCGCTCGCCTACCCCGCGTTCCGGACCCTGTTCATCGGCACGGCCTTGTCGAGCGTCGGGACGTGGATGCAGAACTTCACCCTGCCGGCCTACCTCGACTCGCGCACCGGGTCGGCCGGCCTCGTGGGTCTGATGGTGTTCGCACAACTCGGGCCACTGTTGTTGCTCTCGATCCCCGCCGGCATGCTCGCCGACCGCGTCGACCGCACCCGCCTGGTGATCGCGATGCAGACCACGATGCTCGTGTTCTCGCTGGGGCTGGCCGGCCTGGTCGCCACCGACGCGCCGCTGTGGACGCTGTTCGCCGCCCAGCTGGCGATCGGGATCGCCAACACCGTCAACGCCCCGGCGTTCAGCGCCAGCATCCCCATGCTCGTGTCACGGGCCGATCTGCCGGGAGCGATCAGCCTCAACTCGGCGATGATCAACGGCAGCCGGATCCTCGGGCCGGCGTTCGCCGCCCTCCTCGCTGCGCTCGGCGTGTCGATCGCCCAGCTGTTCCTCGTGAACGCCGCGACGTTCCTGTTCTTGATCGTCCCGCTGTTCTTCGTGGCGCTCCCCCAGGTGGCCGGCAAGACGACGCAGAAGGGGTGGCGTCAACTCGGCGCCGGCGTCGAGATCGTGCGGAGTCGTCGGGTGCTGGCGCGCGTGATCGGCACGATGTTCATGTTCTCGCTCGTGTGCCTGCCGTACGTCGGCCTGTTCCCGTCGGTGGCCCGCCTCAACTTCGATCTCGATCCCGAGGGCAACGGCTACCGGTTGCTCTACATCGTGTGGGGGCTCGGCGCCTTCTTCGGCGCGCTCGCCGTCGGCACCTGGTTGTCCCGGCGCGACACCCGGCGACTCATCCCGTTCGGACTGCTGCTGTTCGCGGCCTCGCTGGGCATCTTCTCGCTGCTGTCGTCGCTGGTGGTGGCGCTCCCGATCGCGTTCGCCCTCGGCTTCGTCTACTTCATGACCGCCACCGCGCTGGCGTCGGTGATGCAGCGCAACCTGGCCGACAACGAGCGCGCCATGGCCATGCCGTTGTGGTTCATGGCCTTCGGCGGCACGGTGCCGGTCGGCAACCTGATCGCCGGACCGATCATGGACGCCGTCGGAGCTCGCTGGGTGCTCGGGTTCGGCGCCGCGTTCGCCGTGCTGCTCGCGTGGTGGGCCAACCTCGCCCGGCTCGACGAGGACGATTTCCTGTCCGTCGACGAAGGTGGCGAACCGTTCGTGCCCGTCAACGCCAATCGCGCCTTCTGATCACCAGCGCCCTCCGACCTCGGCGCGTCAGCCCGATGCGTCTCCCCAGTTGCCGT
>JBPEWX010000408.1:0-9598 GCA_052032235.1 Ilumatobacter sp.
TCCTCGAGGATGTTGCCGAGGCCGTCGAAGACGTACTCGATCCGCCACTCGAAGATCTTCGAGCCGCCGTCGTACCAGTACTCGCTGTGCGAGGTGGCGAGCGGGGCGATCGAGCGTCCCCGCGACCCGACGGAGTCGGTCTCGCCGACGACGCTCGGGGTCAGCACCGCCGGGTCGTGCGGGTCGCCGCCGGTGGCGAGCACGTCGAGGAACTGGTACTCCACCGTCGAGCCGCGGACCGCCGTCGTGCCGTCGGCGTCGATCAACGTCACGTCGGTCAGCAGACCGGCGGTGAAGACGCTGTCGTTGAGGTAGTCGTGGACGGTCGCCCGGAGCAGACCGTCGGCGTCGTCGAGTTCCTCGATGCGAACGGTGGCGTAGCCGAGCGAGTCACGATGCACTCGGGAGTAACCGAGCCCGCCGTAGGTGATGCGCTGCTTGTAGACGTCGTCGCCGTCGCCGGCAGCGTCGTCGGGGCCGCCGGCGTCACGGCCGTCGTCCTCGACGATCTCGCTGAGCACCCAGATCGAGTCGGGGTGCGTCGTGGTGTTGCCGTCGCGCCGGTAGTCGACGCTGAACGAGCCACCGAGCGGGTTGGTGACCGACTTGAGCAGGTTGGTCTTGCCCTGCTTGTTGAGGGCCACCGTCACGGCGTCGTCGTTGGTCGAGCTGAGTACGTCGGCGTACCCGTCGCCGTTGATGTCCTCGATCTCGACGGTCGACGTCGTCTGGGTCTGGTTGTAGCCGCCACCGCCGCCGATCACGAGGTAACACGCGACGAGGCACAGCGGCCCGATGTAGGCGGTGGCGCTGACCCCGCCACCGATACCCGACGCCTGGTCGAGCGCGAAGTGCTGGTTCGACGTGATGCCCGGTGACAGCTCGACGTTCACGAGGTCGCCGTAGTCGATCGCGCCGAGGAGTCCACTGCCGGTGCCGAAGCGCACCTTGACGTCGCTCTCGCCGATGCGGTGGAACTGGTCGAGGATGCCGTCACCGTTGAGGTCGATCCAGCCGTAGCGGTTCCAGTCGGAGTTCCACAGGAAGTTGACGCCGCCGCCGAACTCTCCGTACGGGAGGGAGAAGCCGAGGCCGGCGCCACCGGAGGCGCTCTCGCGGCTCTCGAAGCCGCCGGTCCCCAACTTGATGGAGTTCTCGGTGAAGCCGTAGCCGAGGCCGTAGTGGACCCAGACACCTTCGGCGTCGGTGTACACGCGGTCGGCGATGCCGTCGCCGTTGACGTCGGACAAGGCTCGTTGGATCGCCGCGCCGCCGTTACCGGCATCGGCCTCCAGCTCGCCGAACTGGGCGGCGTTGTCGCCGTCGCCCGGTCCGTCGTCGCCGCCGGACGCGTTCGGGGAGGACCAGGAGAAGCCACCACCGCCCGACACGCCGATCGAGTAGGCCGGGCCTTCGTCGGAGGCGTCCTGTCCCTTGGCTGCGGACGGTCCGGTCGTCGCGTTCGTCGACCCCTTCGAGTTCGGGATGATGTCGACCATGCCGGAGTCGAGACCGCCGCTCACCGAGAAGGTCAGGTCCTGGTTGGTGACGTCGGTGCCGTCGACGTCGCGCGATGCCACGTAGCCACCGAGCTGGTCGGTGTAGGTCACGCTGCCTGCGGACACGACGTCCGGGTAGCCGTCACCGTTGAGGTCTTCGAAGTCGGTGATGCCCCACGACGGCGAGAGGCCGGCCGATGCACCGAACGGACCCGCACCGAACATGAGGGTCAGCCCGGGACCGCCGATCCCGAGTCGGGTCGGCGCGGAACGCTGGCCCGATCCGGACGACGAACCGAGGTCGGTGAGCGATGCGACGTCGGTGATGAGGCGCGACGTGCGAGCGCTCGTGCCGTCCGCCCAGATCTCCTCGCGCGGCCCGTTCCACCGGTCGGGCACCAACGGATCACTCGGGGTGCCATCGCCCGACTGCGGGGCGGGGATGAACGCGTAGGCGGGCTCGGCCGACGATTCGTCGAGGCTGACGTCGCCGCGGTCGGGTTCGGACACCGGCGTGGACTCGTTGAACTGGCTGTCGTCGATCTCGAACGCGGACTCGACGATCGCGCTCGTGGCGAGCGAGTCGGCGGCCGTGTAGCCGGCAACACCCCAGCCACGGTACGAGAGGGGGAAGATCCCCTGGAGCCCGGTCCATCGCAACCGGCTGTCGATCGAGGTCCAGTTGTCGGGCGACGTCTCCCGATCGAAGTGGACGAGGTCGAGGCCGCCTCGGGTGAACGTTCCGTTGCGGACGGAGATGTCGACGAAGTAGTCGGCCCCGCTGATGGAGCTGAGGTCGACGTCGAACTCGTCGTTGCTGTCGTCACCGAGTGGGCGCGTGTACTTCACGATGCCGTTCGTGTTCTTGAAGGTGACGACGGCCTCGGCGCTCCCGGGATCGTCTGCCAAGGCGTTCACGCGGAGGCGGGCCGTGAACGAGTCGGGCAGCGACGTGGCCGCCGCCGGACTCGCCGGGTCGAGCCCGGGATAGAACTCGGTGTGGGGACGGACCGGATGCTCGAAGAGGGGGCTCGGTGACGGATCTCCCTGCGGCGTCAGCCTCGCATCGGTTCCGTCGGCACGCAGGACCGGGAGCGACTCGTCGTAGGTGATGGTCGCGTCCCAGTCGATCTGGCCCAGGTCGACCGGGGAGTCGGCGGCGACGTACACCTCGAGGCGGTCGGCGACGACGATCGTGTCGCTGCCCGACGTCTGGTTCGCCACCGAGACGGGAACGCTCGCCGAGAAGTTGGTGACGCCGGTGCTCCCGGCGGTGATGGTGGCAGCGACGACCGGCGCGGCCGGCGAGGTGACGACCTCGGAGCCGCTGAGCGAGGCGATGTGCCGGACGACCACGACGTCGATGTCGTCGGTGAGCGCGGCGCCGACGTCGATCGTGCCGTTCACGATCGTCGTGCCGGCGAACGGCATGGCGACGGTGTCGTCGGGGCGGCCGGCCAAGGTGAAGTCGCCGCCCGCGTCGTACGTGGTCTGCGACAGGCCGTTGGCGTCCGCACTCCAGCCGACTCCCTGATACGTGATCGTCGGATCCCAGACGACCAGATCGTTCTGACCGTCGGTTCGGGCCCCGACCCTGAAGTAGATGCGGTCGCCCGCGGCAACCGCGCGAGTGATCGGCGTGGCGAACGCCGACGTCGTGCCACCGGCCTCGAGGGTGGCCGAACTCACCTCGGAACCGTTCTGCTGGACGGCGACGCGGACGCCGTCGACGGAGGCCTCGCCGGTCGTGTCGAGCGCGACGGTTGCGTCGATCTCGACGGTGCCGTCGAAGGGGGCGACCCAGCGGCGAACCGTGTCGATCGGCGGGTTCTGCAGGACGAACTGCGCGTTGATCTCTTCCAACTGCTCGCTCGAGATCACCGGGAGCGCGGCGGGCTCCAGCGGGACGGGAGTGTCGCCGCTGTCGGCGGTGAAGGACGGCACTCCCGACGCGTCGAGGTGGTTGAACAGCACCGAGCCACCGCTGACGAAGTCGACCAGGCCATCGGCGTTGACGTCGGAGAAGTAGTGACTCGACCAGGAGAACGACAGGCCGGTCCCGACGCCGAGAGCGACCAGCGGGTACGCCTCGCCGGAGATCTGGAACGCGAAGTCGGAGTCCTGCGACAGGGTGTCGATGCCCGAGGCGGTACCGGCGTCGCCGCCGAAGCCGGGCGTGCCGTTCGCTCCGCTGGTGTTCAGGCGGAACTTGACGGCGCTGCCGTCGAGGAAGACCTTGTCGGGCAGTCCGTCGCCGTTGAGGTCGACCCACTCGGCGACGGCATCGGTGTCGCTCCCGCTCAGTTCGAGGCCGACACCGAACGAGCCGGTCTTCGACGGCGCCGCCGGGTTGAAGCCGATGTAGATGTTGCCGGAACCGGCGTTGCTGACCGAACCGCCGAGCAACGAGACGTCCCACTCGGCACTGAAGTCGACGACGTCGACCTCGTCGGTCGTCGTCCACTCGGAGGCACCGTCCCATCCGGTGGTGGGATTGGTGTTGGCCGGGCCGAGCTCGTTGAAGTACTCGATCGTGTGCACGTGGGGGTCGGACACACCTTGCGTGATGGTCTCGAGCAGCGACTTGCCGAACCATCCGGTGGTGTAGGTGAAGTCGTAGCGGCCGGCGAGGTCGGTGTAGTCGCTCGGGGCGCCGGTGCGCGGCGGAGCACCCCACGAGATGTCGATGCGGGCGAGGCGGTCGGCGGTGACGTCGACGTAGCCGAGGCGAGCGTTGACGTCGGGGTCGATGCGCACGGGCAGGCTCTTGCCGGGCATCTCGCTCTCGCGGATGAAGTCGATCTCGTACGGCGCCCCGTTGAAGCCGGTGATCACGCTCGTGGCGTCGGTGTAGAGAATGCGATCGAGGTACGGGTGCTGGCCGCAGACGTCGTCGGCGGTGTTACAGCTCGACACCGCCTCCCATCCGTCGGTACCGAACTTGTAGTCCTGGATGTCGTACTCGTACCGGATCAGGTTGACGCCGATGTCGCGTTCTGCCGACAGGAGCCAGCGGACGATGTTGCCGTTCTCGTCCCGCACCACCGAGTTCTCGTCGAGCGTCGGCGCGACCGACGGGGCCGGCCCGCCGTCGTCGGGGGTGGCGCCGTACCACTTCACGCCGCCGTCCTTCTCGCGAACTTCCCAGAAGTAGTTCGCCGGGCCGCCGGCGCCCTCGTGGCGGATGATCTCGGCGAAGTCCTCCTCCACCTGATGGGTGAAGTCGCGACGGGTCTGGCCGGTTCGCGGTTCCCACGCGGCGTCGTTGGCGTTCGGGACGAGCAGGTCGCCGTCGTGCGAGTACGACTCGCTCTCGTGGGTCGCGCTGAAGTGCGGCGCCCCGAAGCTGGTGTCGACGGCGATCTCTCCGACACCGAGGTCCCAGCCGACGCCCATCCAACTGTTCCCGCCGGAGGAGTCGTAGCTCACCACCAGTTCGGGGGTGATGCCGTGGCCCGGTGGGACGTCGATCGGGAACGACACCGTCGCCGTGCCTTCGTGGTTCGGCTCCGGGGCGTCGATCAGACCGAGTGCCTCGGTCGGGTCGGCGTACTCGAGGCCGTCGACCGGACTGTCGCCGTGTTCGGTCGGATCCTGTGGATCGATCGGTTGGAGCGTTTCGGCTGCCACCCGCTCCGGATTCTCGGACAGCACGGGGACTGCGCCCGCGATCACGAGACCCGCCCCGGCAGCGCCGAACAGCGCCGCCTTGAAACCAGAGACGCGCATGGCGCCCTCCCTATTCCCTGTTCCGCCTGACCGGCGTCCGCCGCCGGCCGAGGACGACGCTAAAGCAAATCGCCGAGAGCGTCCAGCGTTATATGCGAGGTACCGCGCGAGGACGTCGAAGCGTCGCCGCCATCGGCCGTCCGCGCACGCTCACATCGTCCGTTCGGCTCCCCACCTCGCACTAGCGTTCCGGCCGACAGCGCCGACCGGCGCACGAGGAGGGGCGAGTGAACGGAGTGTTGGTCGGCACGGTCGAGGCGACGCTGCTGATCCTGTTGGTCACGGTGCTGCTCGGGCCGATCGTGGCCGAGCGCTTCCGGGTCCCGGGCATCGTCGGACTGATCTTCGGCGGCACCTTGTTCGGGCCCTACGTGCTCGACTGGATCAGCGCCGGAGGGCTCGTCGACGATCTCGGTGCGATCGGCATCTTGTACCTGATGTTCCTGGCCGGCATCTCGTTCGACATCCGCGCCTTCCAGGAGAACCGGACGAGCGCCGTCGCCTACGGGTTGCTCGGCTTCTTCATCCCGTTCCTCCTGAGCGCCGTCGTGATGATGGTCGCGTTCGGGGTCGGCCTGCTGCCGGCGGCGCTGGTCGGTGCGATGTGGGCGTCGAACACCCTCGTCGCCTATCCGGAGATCCAGACGGCGGGGCTGCAGAACAACCGCGCGGCGAGTGCCGCCGTGTCGGCTGGTGTCGTCGCCGACCTGCTGTCGCTCACCGTGCTGGCGTTCGTCACCTCGACGACCGTCATCGAGAGCGACCCGCTCCCGGCTCCGTTCGACGGCGAACTGTTCGACCTCACCGACATCGACCTGTCGACCTTCGGCTTCGAACCCAGCACGCCCGACCCGACACTGCCGCTCTTGATCGCGCTCCCGGTGCTCGTCGGGTTCTGTCTCTGGGTGCTTCCCCTGATCGGCGAGCGCTTCTTCGTCCGAGTCGGGCGTTCGCGGATGCAGCGGTTCGTGTTCGCCCTCGCCGCCATGTCGGCCGGTGCGTGTGTCGCACTGATCGGAGGCGTCGAGGGTCTGATCGGCGCGTTCCTCGCCGGCCTCGGCCTCAACCGGCTGGTCCCGAACCGGGGTTCGCTCATGGAGCGACTCGAGTTCGTCGGCACCGCCGTGTTCGTCCCGACGTTCCTCGTCTCGATCGGTCTCAACATCGACCCGGCGCTGCTGATCGATCGCGACACCCTGCTGCTCGGCCTCGTCTTCACCACCTTCGTGATCGTCGGCAAGTGTGTGGCGGCCGGCATCACCGGCGCCATCTTCGGCTTCACCGGCAACGAGATCGGGATGATGTCGTCGCTGTCGTTCGGACAGGCGGCGTCGACGCTCGCGATCGCCCAGGTCGGCCTGTCGCTCGGCATGTTCGAACAGATCATCGTCAACGCCTCCGTCATCGCCATCGTCGCCACCGCGCTCATCACCTCGTACGGCACCCGGTTCTTCGCACGGCGGGTCCCGAAGCCGGAGAGCGACACACGGGCACTCGGCTCGAACGTGCTGCTCGACGTGCGGGCACCGACCGACTCGATCGACGCGCCGATCCGACTCGCCGAAGTGATCGCCGACGGCGACAACGGGCTGGTCTCACCGTTCGCCATCACCGAACGCGATCACCGCGAGACGGCGCTCGCGCGGGTTCGTGAGGTGGCCGCCGCCGTCGCCGCTCGTGGGCTCGACTCCGACGGCCTCGTCCGGATCGACGACTCGTTCGCCGACGGCACCGTCGCGCTGGTCGACGAACAGGAGGCGTCGCTCGTGGTGCTCGCCTGGGACGGCCCGAGCTTCGCCGCCGACTACCTGTTCGGCAACGACATCGACACGATCGGCGAAACGTGTCCCGTCCCGTCGATGGCCGTGAAGGTGACGCGACCGTGGAACCGACTCGTCGTCGCAGTGGGCCGAACCGACACCGACTGGCGACGGGAGGACGCCGGTCTCGCGTTCGACGTCGGACGACGTGCAGCAGCCGCCGAAGCGCTTCCCCTCCTGCTCGTCGTGCCCGACGGCGCAATCGCCGACGATCTGCTCGGGCCGATCGACCGGGACGAGGAACGCATCGAGGTCGTCGTCGACGCCGAACTCTCGACCTCGACGCTCGAACGCCTCACCGACGACGACCTGGTCGTCGCCGCCTCCCACGTCCTCCACGAACTCACGCCGCGCGCGGTCTGGCGGCTGGCGCGCGACCTGGCGCTCGCCAACGTCGCGGTCGTCGGCGGCCCCTACCGCCTGAGCGTGTCGAAGGGCGTGACCCGCGAACCGCTGCGCGGCGCGTTGTCACGCACGGCGAGCTCGGCGCCGAGCTGACCGCCCGGCCGCCCGACCCGGCGGTCGGGTCACTTGTGGCGGATCTGCACCGGCAGTTCGGTGTAGCCGTGCACGAACGACGAGAACGTGCGCTTCGGCTCGGCCATGACCTCGATCTTCTCGAAGCGCTCGAGGATCTCCTCCCAGAGGATGCGCAGCTGCATCTCGGCCAGGCGGCTGCCCATGCAGCGGTGGATGCCGTAGCCGAACGACAGGTGCTGGTCGGCGTTCGGCCGTTCGATGTCGATGACGTCGGGGTTCTCGAACACGTCGGTGTCGCGGTTGGCCGAGATGTACCAGAGCAGGACCTGGTCGTCCTTGCGGATCTGCTTGCCGTGGAACTCGACGTCTTCGGTCGCGGTGCGCCGCATGTACGGCAGCGGCGTCTGCCAACGGATGATCTCCTGGACCATGCTGCGGATCAGTTCGGGGTTCGCGATCAGCTTGTCGTACTGCTCGGGGAACTTGTTGAGCCCGTACACGCTGCCCGACATGGTGTTGCGGGTCGTGTCGTTGCCGCCGACGATGAGCAGCAGCAGGTTCCCGAGATGCTGGAGCGGCGACATGTCCTTCGTCGCTTCGCCGTTCGCCAGCATCGACACGAAGTCGTGACCGGGGTTGCCGCGTCGCTCGTCCCACAGACGGCTGAAGTATTCGACGCACTCGATCAGTTCGTCGCGACGCTGCTCGTGCGACTCGACGATGCCGCCCGGCTCGGGGATGGCGAACACGACGTCGGACCAGCGGGTCAGCTTGCGGCGGTCGTCGAATGGGAAGTCGAACAAGGTGGCGAGCATCCGGGTGGTCAGCTCGACCGACACCGTGTCGACCCAGTCGAACGTCTCGCCTTCGGGCAGCGACTCGAGCACCTCGACCGTGCGCTCGCGGATCATCGGCTCGACGTTCTCGAGGTTGCGCGGCTGCACCGACGGGGTCACCGTGCGTCGCTGATCGCGGTGCTCCGGCGGGTCCATGGCGATGAAGGTGACGATCCGCTCCTCTTCGGGTGGCAGTCGGTCGATCGGCAGGCCGAGCACGATGCTCGGCGAGTTGGAGAACCGCTTCCAGTCGACCTCGATCTCCTTGAGGTCGTGGTACTTGGTGATCGACCAGTACCGACCGGCCGCCTCGATCTCGTTGAAGTGGACCGGGTCTTCGTCGCGCAGCCGCTCGAAGTGGCTCTGCCAGCGGTCTTCGGCGAACAGGTGCGGGTTGTGCGGGTTGATCTGGCTGATCAGGAGGTCGGCGGCGTCGGGCACCTCGGCACCGAGCTCGGCCATCTCCTGGTCGGGTGTCCGGAAATCGGGATCGAACTCCGACAAGGTCTTGGTTGCTCGGGTGTCGCTCATGTCAACTCCTGTTCGAAACGACGTCCGCGCCTCCCCCGGCACGGACTCACCGGCGATCTTGCCGCCGTCCAGACAGCCTGACACACCGACCCACCCCCAGCCGCAGCGGGCCCACCCCGTTCATGTCGATCTCAGTTCCGTCATCGGAGCTGAGATCGACATGAACGAGGCAGGACGTCACGTGGGAGAGTGTTACTGGAACGCCGCCACGGTCGACGCCATGGGCGCCCGCTACCAGGGCCTCGACATGCGCCCGTGGCGAGCCGTCCTCGACCGCGTCTGAGGTCGAGAGACGGTCCGCCAGGGCACCTAGGGTTGCCGCATGGGACGCACGTTCACCGGGTCCGACCAGCTCGAGGCCGTCTTCTCCGAGATGTTCGATCAGGTCGCCGACGACGACTCGATGGACGATCTCGTCGGTCAGCAGATGGTGATCAACTTCCGACTCCACGACCCCGATGCCGACATCTGGGTCGACGGCCGCACCCGACCGGTCGTCACCACGTTCGAGCCGATCGGCGTCGACGCCACCCTCACCGCGACGCTGAGCGCCGACTCGATGCACGAACTGCTGCTGGGCACGCTGCCGCTCGGCCGAGCGCTGATGTTCCGCAAGCTGAAGGTCTCGGGCTCGAAGTCGCGAGCAATGAAGCTCGAGTCGCTCCTCCACGCCTGCCAGTCCGTCTACCCGGCGATCGCCGAC
>JBPEWX010000409.1:0-2125 GCA_052032235.1 Ilumatobacter sp.
ACATCCCCGGGCTCGACGAACGCGTCGACGAACTGAAAGCCGTGATGGATCACGCCGAGATCGACCGCGCCTACATCCACGGCGTGTCCGAGGGCGGTCCGATGTCGATCATGTACGCCGCCACCTATCCCGACCGGGTCGAGGGGTTGATCCTCGAGGGCACCGGTGCCTCGATGTTCTCCGACGAAGAGCGGGAGATCCGCCGAACGACCGAGCGCAGCGACATGTTCAAGACGTTCGTCGACAGTTGGGGCACCGCCGACTCGATCACGCTCCGGATCTTCGCGCCGTCGCTCGCCGATGACCCCGAGTTCAGGGCCTGGTGGCCGACCTACGAACGCCAGGCCGCCAGTCGCGATGCCATCGAGACGCTGATGGATCTGATCGCGGACATGGACGCCCGTGAGGCGATCCCGCGCGTCGAGTGCCCGGTCCTCATCGTCCACCGCACCGACGACCAGGCCACCCCGATCGCCCGCGCGCGAGAGACCTACGAGCTGTTCCGCGAGGCGGGTGCCGACGTCGAGATGGTCGAGGTCGAAGGACGCGACCACTTCTCGTACGCCGGCGATCTCGAACCGATCGCCGCCGCGATCGAACGGTTCACGACCGGAACGGTTCGGGAGCGAGCACCGGTGAAGAAGGATCGGATCGAGGTCCGCACGCTCGGTGCGTTCGAGGTGCTCGACGGCGGCGAACCGGTCCCGACCAGCGAGTGGGGATCGAAGCGCGCCCGCACCCTGCTCAAACGACTGGTGGCCGCCGACGGGTGGCCGGTCACTCGCGACGAGCTGATCGAACTGCTGTGGCCGGACGAGCTGTCCGACCGCCTCAACGCCCGGCTGTCGGTGCAGCTGTCTGCCGTGCGGCGCGTGCTGCGCGGCGCCGTGGTCGCCGACCGCTCGGCGGTGCGGCTCGACCTCGACGCCGTCGACGTCGACGTGACGGCCTGGAAGCGGCTCGACGACGACGCGGCGATCGTCGACGGATACGCCGGCGACTTCCTGCCCGACGACCGCTTCGACGACTGGACCGCCCCGGTCCGCGAGGCGCTGCGTTCGCGTTTCGTCGACGCCGCACACCGCGAACTGGATCGAGCCCAGACCGCCGACGACGTCGCACGGGTCGACTCGGTCGCGCGGCGGCTGCTCGACGGTGACCGGTACGACGAGCACGCCCACCGTGCACTCGTGACGGCGCTGCACGGTGCCGGCCGCCACGGCGAAGCCCGCGCCGCGTACGACGCCTACACCACCGCCATGGCCGACCTCGGCGTCGACCCGACCCCCTTCGACACCCTCACCTGACCCCGGGTCGGGTCACCGGGTCAGGTGCCAGAGGTGACGGGTGAGGCGCAGCCGAACCCGTGACCGGCGGTCACCTGACTCCGGGGTCCTGTGGTGTGGCCCGACGACTCGTTCCCGAGGGTTCGCGCACCGATCCCGGGTCAGGTGATCGCCGGTAACGCCTCGCCTGGGGGCGAGTCGTCACCTTCGACACCTGACCCGAAGGTTTTCGGAAGGCCGGTCTCGCATCGTCGTGGGTATGACGATGCTCAACGACACCACGTCCGCCCTCTCGATCGAACAGCCCGGCCATCTCGCCGCCGGCGACGGCGACCACCGGTGGTTCCTCAACCACCTCGCCACCGTGAAGGTGACCGCCGGCGACGACGGCCCGAAGATGTCCGCCGTCGAGTTCACCGCCCCGCGCGGGTTCGGGCCGCCCCTCCACGTCCACCAGGACGAGGACGAGATCATGTACGTCCTCGAGGGCGAGATCCGGCTCGACCTCGGCGACACGTCGCAGATGGCCACCGCCGGCTCGGTCGTCTCGCTGCCGCACGGCATCCCGCACGTGTTCCAGGTCGAGAGTGAGCAGGCCCGCTTCCTCACCGTGACGTCCGGCGGCAAGGCGCATCCGACCTTCGACCGGTTCGTCCAGGAGCTCGGCGTCGAGACCGACCCGGCGAACCTGCCGGCCCCGGGCGAGATCGACCCCGGTCACGTCGCCCAGGTCTGCGCCATGCACGGCATCGAGGTCCTCGGCCCGCCCCCCGCCCCGCTCGACTGACGTCGGGACGACCACCGGGTCGGGACACCGGGTCAGGTGCCACAGGTGACGG
>JBPEWX010000041.1:0-2359 GCA_052032235.1 Ilumatobacter sp.
CCACACCACAGGACCCCGGAGTCAGGTGACCGCCGGTCACGCCTCGCCCTGGGGGGCGAGTCGTCACCTCCGGCACCTGACCCGATGACCCGACCGGGTGTCGCTCGCGGAAATGGGTGTGGCTCTGGCAGAATCGTGTCATGCGCCGTAGCCAGTTGATCCCGTGGAAGGTCGCGGGACGCGTCTCCGAACGGATGGCGACCGGCGACGACGTCGTCCGCACCACCGGTTGGGTGTTCAACAACGAGACCGGCCAACAGCTCACCCTCGCCGAGTTCGTCGCGACCGGCGACGACGAGGTGCCGGCCTACCTCGAACAGTTCGGGCTGCGCGGCCCCGAGAACCAGCAGAAGACCATGGTCGAGATCGGCGCCGGCATCGGCCGCATGACCTGTGCCTTCACCCGCGAGTTCGGCTCGGTCATCGCCGCCGACCTCGATGCCGGGTTCCTCGAACGCTGTTACGAGACCGTCGGCCGCTTCGGCAAGGTCGAACGTCTCACCACCCTCGAAGTCGCCGACGGTCGCACCCTCGACCTCCGACCCAACGTCGCCGACCTGGCCTTCAGCTACATCACGTTGCAGCACTGCAACGAGGACGACGCCCTCGAGTTGTCGTCCGAGGCCGTGCGGGTCACGAAGCCCGGCGGCAAGGTCGCCCTCAACTACCGGGCGCCGGCGGCGAGCGACTGGCTGATCGTGCCGCTCGGCGCCGCGGTCCGCGGCTCGTTCCGCATCCCGAAGATCGGCGACTGGTTGAGCCAACGTCGCTTCCTCGCCCGGCTGTCATGGCAGGCGTCACGACTGCACCCCGATCAGGTGACCGGTCCGCTGGCTCCCCAGCTCGCCGACATCGAGGTGTGGACGCACCCGAAGTCGAAGCTCAAGGCGTACGGCGCCACCATGAAGACCTTCGAAGGCGTCAACCCCCACCACTTCTGGATCATCGCCACCGTGACGTAACGTCTGATTTCTCGGACTCTGGTGGCACAGGTCCGAACGGTGCACCATCCGAGTGGTCGAGTCCCACCTCGACGAGGGCGCAGCGCTTCGGGTCGGGTGTCGGAGGGAACGGCGACGGAGTCGACGTTTCCGGAGATCACCCGACTCCGGCGACCGAGGTTCGCTGATCCGGGACGGGTGCGTGGCACGTAGGCTCGGTGCATGGGGAAGCGTTCTGTCGTTGCTGCACTCGTCGCGTCCGGACTGATCGTCGCGGCGTGTAGCTCCGACGAGGAGACGTCCGACGACACGACGCCCGCGACGACCGAGGCGGCACCCGAGACGACCGCTGCCCCGGCAACCACGTCGGTCCCGGAAACGACCGCTGCTCCGGAGACGACGGCGGCACCCGAGAGCACGGCCGCACCCGCCACCACCGAGCCCGCCCCGGCCGGCTTCGACGCGATCGGCCCCGCCGTGCAGGCGTTCGTCGACGACAACGGCCTCGACGGGGCCGGGCTCGTCGTGGTCGACCGTGAGGACGGGATCGTCCACGAGGAGTACTGGGGCGAGTTCGGCCCCGACCGCGTCTCGTACGTGGCGTCGTCGACCAAGATGATCACCGCCGGCGTGCTGCTCCGCCTCGCCGACGACGGCCTGCTCGATCTCGACGCACCGATCGCCGACGCCGTCGAGTGGGGCAGCGGCAACCCCGACATCACCCCGGCCCACCTCGTCTCCAACAGCTCCGGCCTCGTCGGGCTCGGCCCCGAGCCGACCTACGCGCCGTACCTCTGCCAGTTCCTCCCCGACAACGAACTCGAGGCCTGCGGCGAGACGGCGATGACGACGCCCGAGGACGACGCCGACATCGTCCCACCCGACACCGAGTTCCGGTACGGCGGGGTGCAGTGGCAGATCGCCGGCGCGTTGGCCGAGGCGGTCAGCGGCAAGTCGTGGAACCAGCTGATCGACGAGATCTACGTCCAGCCGTGCGGTGTCGACTCGCTCGGCTACAACAACCACTGGTTCTTCGCGAGCGGGTTCGACTACCCGAGCGATCTCGACCCCACGTCGTTGGAGCCGACCGAGAACCCGCACATGGAGGGCGGCGTCTACATCGACCCGCTCGACTACGCGGCGCTGCTCCTGATGCACCTTCGCGAGGGCGAGTGCGACGGCGGCCGGGTGCTCTCGCCCGAGGCCGTGGCCCGCGCCCACACCGACCGGGTCGCCGAGTACGGCGACGCCGGCGAACCCGACCTCGGGTACGGCATGGGCTGGTGGGTCGAGCGCGACTCCACTCGCATCCAGGACGGTGGCGCCTACGGGTCGATGCCGTGGCTCGACACGACGAACGGCTACGGCGCCTACCTCGTGATCGAGGACGACTCCGGGACGGGTGCGCAGCTCTACCG
>JBPEWX010000410.1:0-4498 GCA_052032235.1 Ilumatobacter sp.
TCTCCCTGGCGGCGTGCGCGGCGTCGAGCGCCAACTCGATGTCGTCGGCCTGCGACCGCGCGACCTGGCAGTAGACCTCGCCGGTCACCGGCGTGATGTTGTCGAAGTACTCGCCGCCGACGGGCGGCATCCACTTGCCGCCGATCAGGTTGTCGTACCGCTCCTTGAAGCGGATCGGACTGTCGGCTGTACCCGGGTTCGGAAAGACCATGAGTGCCCCCTCGCATCTCGATGTCGACGACCCTCCGTCGTTCGACACGACGACCGTGGACGATCAGGGGTTGGGAAAAGGTTGGTCGGTGCGGCTGGGCGCTGCGGGCGGCGTCGCGTCCGGGTTTGGTACGGTCGTCGATCACGATGGGGACTCGGAACGATCGCGAGCGGCGACCGACCGCGGGAGCGTCATGAGCATCGACGTGCTCCGACAGCGACGCCAGGTCGTCGACGCCCGCCGTCGGTTCGACGGCCTGCGTCTCGTCTCGTCCGATGTCGTCGCCCCCGGGGTCGGCGAGTCGTGGCAGCGCTGCGCGAGCACGCTGCCGATCGAGCTCGGCGCCCCCATCGCCCTGGTCGACCACGACGAACGCTGGGAGGCGTCGGCGATCCGCCGAGCGGCCCCTGCGATCGTCGACGAACTGTCGCACCTGGCGCTCAGTGAGGACTACATCGCCGCCATCACCGACGACGACGGGCACATCCTGTGGAGCGCCGCCGGGCGATCGATGGCCGGTCGCGCCGAGCAGGTCAACTTCGTGCGCGGGGCGAACTGGAACGAGTCGGTGGCCGGCACGAACGCACCCGGTCTGGCGCTGCGGACCGGTCGACCCTCGGCCGTCTTTGCTGCCGAGCACTGGTCGACCTCCGTGCAGGAGTGGGTGTGTTACGCGGCGCCCGTGCACGGCCCCTCCGGCGACGTCGTCGGTGTGCTCGACCTGTCGACGCTGTGGCGGAGCGCATCACCGTTCGCGCTGACGACCGTCACGGCGATGGCGAGGTTGATCGAGCAGCAGCTCGTCGCCGACCCGATCGCGGCCGGCCTCGGCCCCCGGGCGCCCCTCGAGCTCCGCGTCCTCGGCGAGCCGACCGCCGTGGTGAACGGCCGAGCGGTCAAGCTGTCGCAACGACAGTTCGAGATCCTCGCGATCCTCGGCCACCGCGGATCGTGCCGCCTCGACGAGCTCCACGATCTGCTGTACGGCGACCGTCCTGTCTCGACCAGCACGTTGAAAGCCGAGATCTCCCACCTCCGACAGGCGCTCGGTGGGGCGATCGCGTCGCGGCCGTACCGGATCGACCTCGGTCTCGACCTCGACGTGACACGCGTGCTCGACGCCCTCGCCGGCACCGAACCGCTCGACGCGATCGACGACTACCGCGGGCAGCTCCTCCCGTTCAGCGAGAGTCCGTACCTGGCCGAGCTGCGCCACCGGGTCGACGTCGCGATGCGCGCTGCGGTGCTCCGCAGCGCGGATGTGCAAGCGGTCCGGCGCTACGTCGACGTCAACCCGTACGACCTCGCCGTCATCGAGCACGGTCTGTCGCTGGCCTCGCCGGGCGAGCCGGCCCACGAGTTGTTCCGGGCCCGACGGGCCGCCGCCTCGGACTGACGTTCGGCGCTCAGCCGAAGAAGCCCTCGGGTTCGAGCGTGCTCGGACCGACGTGGGCATCGAGCCAACCGTTCAGATCCCGAGCCCCGTCCCATGTGTCGCGGATCTTGGCCGCCGCCTGCTTGGTGTGGATCCACTTGGGTGCACCGAAGTCCTTCGAGACCATCAGCCCTTTCCGGCGCAGCAGTTCGATACGGGGATGGTCCTTCGGGAAGCCCCGCGGCGCGGTCTTCAGCTCGTCGATCGCGCCGACCGAGTACTTCTGCTTCGACAGTGCGGCGACGATGCCGTCGACCTCAGCACCGGTGTGATCGGCGTCGACGGCGGCGCGGAATCGCGCCAGTTGGTCCTTGGCCATTGCGTAGTACCCCGTGCCGCACATGAGGCCCTGCGCCGAGATGTGGAAGTAGAAACCGGCGCCACCGTCCGACTCGGTGTACGCACCCTGGTGCGTCTTGTACGGCGGCTTGTTCTTCGAGAAGCGGAGATCGTTGTGCGGTCGGAACAGGTGGAAGTCGCCGTAGTCGGCGAGCTCGGCGGCCAGTTCCTCGGCGGGACCGCGCACGACCTGCTTGAACCGGTCGCGGTTCGCCTCCCAGAACGCCTTCGAGTTGTCGGCCTCGAGTTGCTCGTAGAACACGATCGCATCGGTCGGGATCCCGGAGAACGCCATGCCCACGACCGTACCTGCCCGCGCGAGCGCCCTGGCTCCCCCACCGGCGCCGCCAACTACCCTCGGCGGCATGGCTGAACTGTTCCTGGGTGGTGTCGTCGATCCGGCGACCCACGACCGCACCGGCGACGAGATCCGCATCGACACCGACAAGTTCACGACCCACGGCGTGATCGTGGGCATGACCGGCTCCGGCAAGACCGGGCTCGGCGTCGTCCTCCTCGAGGAGGTCCTGACGTCCGGGCTCCCGACGCTCGTGATCGACCCGAAAGGCGACCTCACCAACCTGTGCCTCACCTTCCCGGGGTTGCAGGCGGCCGATTTCCGCCCCTGGATCGACGAGGCGCAGGCCTCGGCAGCCGGCGAGTCACCCGACGAGTTCGCCGCCTCGCAGGCCGAGCTCTGGACCAAGGGGCTGCTCGGCTGGGGTTTCACGGCCCAGAACATCCAGCAGCTCCGTGAGCGGACCGACTTCACGATCTACACCCCGGGGTCGCAGAGCGGCGTTCCCGTCAACATCGTCGGCTCGCTCGAGGCACCGGCCGACACGAGCGACGCCGAGATCGTCGGCGACGAGATCGAGGGCTACGTCACCGGACTCCTCGCGCTCGTCGGCATCGACGCCGATCCGCTCAGCTCGCGCGAGCACATCCTGCTCTCGAACCTGATCAACCACGCCTGGTCACAGGGACGGTCACTCGATCTGCCGACACTCGTCGGGATGGTCGGCAATCCGCCGATCCGCAAGCTCGGCGTGTTCGAGCTCGACCAGTTCTTCCCGCCCGACGACCGGATGGGTCTGGCGATGAAGCTGAACGGCCTGCTGGCCTCGCCGTCGTTCGCCGCGTGGGCCGAGGGCCCGTCGCTCGACATCCAGTCGATGCTCTACGACGAGAACGGGCGCGGCCGGTGCGCGATCGTCACGACGGCACACCTGTCGGACGAGGAGCGACAGTTCGTCACGTCGCTCGTGCTCGGCAAGCTCGTGACGTGGATGCGTCGCCAGTCGGGCACCACCGACCTCCGGGCGATGCTGTACATGGACGAGGTGGCCGGCTACCTGCCGCCGACGGCCAACCCGCCCACCAAGAAGCCGATCATGACCCTGATGAAGCAGGCGCGGGCGTTCGGGGTCGGCGTCGTCCTGAGCACCCAGAACCCGGTCGACATCGACTACAAGGCGCTGAGCAACGCCGGCACGTGGATGATCGGGCGGCTCTCCACCGAGCGCGACAAGGCACGCCTGCTCGAAGGTCTCACCTCGGCGGCGGGGGGCGTCGACATCGGCGCCGTCGACGACACGATCTCCGGGCTCGGCAAGCGCGAGTTCGTGCTCCGGGTGCCCGGCAAGGACGCCACGTCGGTGTTCACGACCCGTTGGGCGATGTCGTACCTCCGTGGCCCGATGACCCGCGATCAGATCAGTTCGCTCATGGCCGACTCCCGCGCCGAGGCGGCCGCGACGACGGCGACGAGCCCGACGGCTGCCGCCGTGGCGGACGGCGCCGCCACGACCGGCAGCGCCACGACCGCGGCCGACGAGCCGGCGCTGGCCGACGACGAGTCGACCGTGATGCCCGAGGTCACCGACAGCGTGCCCGTGCGGTACGTCGATGTCGCGGCGCCGTGGATCGCCGACGTCGGTGGGTCCGAACGCGGCAACCGCCTCCAGGCGGCCGTCGTCGCCCGGGTCAACCTGCGGTACGACGAGACCAAGGCCGACCTGGTGCACGACGAGGAGTTCGAGTGCGTCATCACGCCCCTCGACGACCACGTCGACGTGACGCAACTCGTCGCGGTCGACTACGACGAACGAGACCTGCGAACGGCGCCGGTGACCGAGTCGCCCGTGTACGTGATGTCCGATGCGAAGCTCACGAACAAGACGTTCTTCAGCGGGATCGAGCGCGACCTCAAGGACCACCTGTACCGCACGATGGAGGTCGAGATCCCGGCCAACACCGAACTGAAGCTGTACGGCCGCCCGGGTGAGGAGGCCGACGCGTTCGAGGCACGATGCCTGACCCTCGCGAACGAACGCGCCGACGAGGAGATCGCCAAGCTGCGCGAGAAGTACGAGGCCAAGGTCGACAAACTGCGCGATCAGATCGAGGCAGCCGAAGACCGCGTCGACGTGCTCGAGGAACAGGCCAGTTCGAAGCGCAACTCCGAGATCCTGTCGACCGCCGGCTCGCTGCTCGGTGGCCTGCTGGGCGGC
>JBPEWX010000411.1:0-2790 GCA_052032235.1 Ilumatobacter sp.
GTCGCGTCGCCCGCCAGCGCGCAGGCGACTTCGAGCGACGTGAGGACCTGACGTCCGTCACCGCCGGCACGGTCGACCAGCAGATCGATGGCGTCGTCCTCGGCGTGTGCTCCCTCGGCGTCGAGCCCGCGCTCGACGAGCGTGCGGATCGCCTCACGCGGCAGCGGTTCGAGTCGGAACAGCGTCGATCGGCTCCGCAATGGCGGGTTGACCTCGAAGAACGGGTTTTCGGTCGTCGCCCCGATCAGGGTCAGGGTGCCGTCCTCGACCGCGGGCAACAGCGCATCTTGCTGCGCTTTGGAGAAGCGATGGATCTCGTCCAGGAACAGGATCGTTCCCTGGCCGCGTTCGCCGAGGCGTTGTCGAGCCCGTTCGATCACCTCACGGACGTCTTTGACACCGGCGGTCACGGCGCTGAGCTGGTCGAACGCCCGGGCGGTCGACCCGGCCACGGCGAGCGCCAGGGTGGTCTTGCCCGTTCCGGGCGGTCCCCAGAAGATCGCCGAGGTCAGCCGGTCGCGTTCGACCAGCCGCCGGAGCGGTTTGCCCGGGCCGACGAGATGGTCTTGCCCGACGACGTCGTCGATCGTGCGTGGACGGAGCCGGGCCGCCAGCGGTGCCGACGATCGCAGCCGGTCCTCGACGGCGGCCGAGAACAGGTCATCCACCGAGCACCTCCTGATACGACCGACGACGGAAATCGACGACGTCGGCGATGAGCCGTTCCGGGCTCATCCACGCCCAATCCCGGAACTCCTTGCCGTCGGGTCTGGGCTCGATGGCGTCGTGGCGCGGTTCGAAGAAGAACCATCGTTGGGCCTGGCCGAGCCGCCCCTTCTTCTTTCGGACGCCGTCCGGCCACTGGTACACCGTCCAGCCGTCGTGTGAGCCCGTCAGGCGCACGTCGTCGGCGCCGAGCCCGGTCTCTTCCTCGAGTTCACGCCACGCGGCCGCCTCGGGCGTCTCGTCGCCCTCGATCCCACCTTGGGGCAGCTGCCAGGCGCCGTGGACGTCGGCGCGTTCGAACGCGAGCACCTGGCCGTCGGCCCGTCGGACGACGGCGACCACGCCGGCTCGGAAATGGGGGCTGGGCATCGACGGCGAGCGTACGCGAGGGGTGTCTCAGCGGCCGAGCGCGCGCAGGCGTTCGGAGACGTCGGCGAACTGCGGATCGTTCCGAGCGACTTCGGTGAACCATCGTCCGGCTGCCATGGTGTCGCCGGCGCGATCGTACAGGTCGGCCAGGACGTACCACTGGCGAAGATGGTGATCACGGACGCGCTTCGGCTTCTGCGACACCGAGTTCATCATCGAGATCGCGTCCTTGAGCTTGCCCTGTTCGGCGAGCGAGTTGGCGACCACGATCCGACCCTCGGCCATGACGTCGTGGGGCGGCGACTTCGACTTGATCTCGTCCCAGACGGCGTCCACGTCGATCCAGCGTCGTTGCGCCCGATAGCAATCGGCGAGCACCGGCAGGAGCGCCGGGTCGTCGTGCAGCTGACGCGCGAGCTCGAGCGACTGCGACGCCTTCTTCCACCGACCGAGCCGGTACGCCGCGAGGCCGCTCACCTCGTGGACGGCAGCGACGTGGGGCAGCTCGCGGGTCAGCGGCGTGACGATCCGAAGCGCTTCCTCGAATCGTTCGCGATCGAGCGCCGCCGACGCCGAGGCCAGCCGCTCGGTGAGGCGCTTCGCACGATCGGGCGCCAGCGCCGCCTGGATCTCGGCGACGACTTCGGGATCGATCTCGGCCGGCTGGCGACTCGCACCGCCGCCTCCGGCGGCCCGGCGCGTCGCCGCTGCCGCCTCGGAACGCACCGACCCTTCGTCGATCCACTGTTCGGTGGTGCGGGATTCGATCTGCTCCTGCTCACGCTCGGGGGTGCGTTCGGTCCGGCGCGGACCGCGGGTCGCCCGGACCTGAGCCGCACGACGCTCGGCCTCGGTGCGAGGCTCGCGCTCGGGCCGGCGATCGTCGCGTCGTCCGTCACCCCGTCGACCGTCGCCGCGGCGGTCATCACGACGGTCATCGCGACGGTCGCCGCGCGGAGGGCGACCACGACCACCGGACTTCGCGCCGGGTTTGCCGCTCGGCTTGCCGCCCGTCCTGCCCGGGCCACTCGATCGGCCACCGGGTTTCCCGGAGCGGCCGCCCGGCTTCGAGCTCGGCTTGCCGCTGGTTCGACCCGGGCCACTGCGCTTGCCGCCGCCCGACGATCCGCGCGAACCGGAGCCGGAGGATCGGCCGGAGCCGGGGCGTGAAGAGCGGGAACGGTCGTCAGACATAGGCGACCATGCTACGGCCGGCAGCGCGACATCGGCCGAAAACGACGAAGGGCGCCACCTCGACGAGGTGGCGCCCTTCTCAGAGCAATTCCGGCGGCGTCCTACTCTCCCAGGGGATCTCTCCCCAAGTACCATCGGCGCTGAGAGGCTTAACTTCCGTGTTCGGGATGGGAACGGGTGTGACCCTCTCGCTATGGCCACCGGAAACTTGTTGTCAACTCTATGGGTTTGCACCCAGAGGACTCCAGAGCAAGCACGAGCTATCGATCGAAGTAAGATCCAAGCCCTCGGCCGATTAGTACCGGTCGGCTGAACACATTGCTGTGCTTACACCTCCGGCCTATCAACGTGGTGGTCTGGCCACGGGCCTTACTGCGTTTACCGCATGGGAAGACTCATCTTCGAACGGGTTTCCCACTTAGATGCTTTCAGCGGTTATCCCTTCCGGAGGTGGCTAATCTGCCGTGCCCTTGGCAGGACAACAGACACACCAGAGCTCCG
>JBPEWX010000412.1:0-4922 GCA_052032235.1 Ilumatobacter sp.
CGGACCAGCCGCAAGGTCGAACCGACCGCCGCCGGTCGCGCGTTCGTCGACGGTGCGCGTCGCACACTGGCGCAGGCCGACCGCACCGTGGCCGATGCGGCAGCGGCGGTGGGCCAGATCCGCGGCCGGCTGACGCTCGGCATCATCCCGACGGTCACCGGGATCGACCTGCCCGACGCGCTCCGGCGCTTCCGCGATGCCCATCCTGCCGTGGTCGTGTCGTTGCAGGTCGGCGGGAGCGACGACATCGTCGCCGACATCCGGGCGGGCGCGGTCGACATCGGGCTGCTGGGACTCCCGGCGGGCGACGTCCCCGAGGGCGTCCGCTCGCGGGTGATCGCCCGTGACCGGCACGTGGCGTGCGTCGCCGCGGACCATCCGCTCGCCGGTCGCCGGTCGATCGGTCTCGACCGGCTCGCCGGGGAGACCTTCGTCGACTTCCCGGCCGACACGCCGGGTCGCGCCCAGAGCGACCGTGCGTTCGACGCTGCCGGCCTCGATCGCACGGTCGCCTACGAGGTCATGGCACTCGACATCGTGGCGGGACTCGTCCGCGCCGGTCTGGGCGTCGCCCTGCTCCCGTCGGCCGTTGCGCCGTCCGACGACCCGGGGGTGTCGCTCGTGCCGGTGCGCGGCGGCCCGGCGCGTGCGGAACACCTCGCCTGGAGCGACTTCAACCCGAGTCCGGCCGCGACGGCGTTCCTGTCGATCGTCGACACGTCGTCGCACCTCGGCGAATCGCCAGCAGTCATCGGACGTTCGGCGGATTAGCCTCGGCAGGCGTGTCCGACCGACTGTCCCCCGACGTCGTCGCCAAGGTGGCGCGGCTCGCCCGACTCGATCTCACGCCCGATGAGCTCGACCGTGCGACCGGCCAGCTGAGCGACATGCTCGACCACTTCGCCGACATCGACGCGCTCGACCTCGGCGAGGTCGAGCCGCTCAACTCGCCGTACCCACTGGTCAACGTGCTCCGCGACGACGTGGAGCAGCAGACGCTCGACCGGGACGAGGTGATGGCGTCCGCCCCCAAGAGCGAAGACGGTCGGTTCTGGGTGCCTCCGATCCTCGGAGGTGAGTCGTGAGCGAGTACCCGACCGCACTCCAGATCGCCCACGGTGTCCGGTCCGGCGACCTGAAGGCCACCGACATCGTCGAACAACACCTCGCCACGATCGCCGAGACCGATGGTGAGATCCACGCCTTCAACCATGTGATGGCCGACGAGGCCCGCCGACGTGCTGCGACGGTCGACGCCACCGTCGCCGCCGGTGGCGACCCCGGACCGATGGCCGGTGTCCCGGTCGCACTGAAGGACAACATGTGCACGCGCGGCGTGCCGACCACGTGTTCGTCGAAGATCCTGGATGGCTGGATCCCCCCGTACGACGCCACCGTCGTGCAGCGTCTCGCCGACGCCGGTGCGGTGTTCGTCGGCAAGACCAACCTCGACGAGTTCGCCATGGGTTCCTCGACCGAGAACTCGGCGTTCGGTCCGACCCGCAACCCGCTCGACACCAGCCGGGTTCCCGGCGGCTCGTCCGGCGGCTCTGCCGCGGCGGTCGCCGCCGGTCACGCTCCCGTCTCGCTCGGCTCCGACACGGGTGGGTCGATCCGTCAACCGGCCGCGCTGTGCGGCGTCGTCGGGGTCAAGCCCACGTACGGCCGGGTCAGCCGTCTCGGCCTCATCGCGTTCGGCAGCAGCCTCGACCAGATCGGTCCGTTCACCCACACCGTCGCCGACGCCGCGCTGACCCTCCAGACGATCTGCGGCCACGATCCCGGTGACTCCACCTCGATCCCCGAGCCGACCCCCGACTACTCGGCAGCGCTCGATCGGGGTGTCGACGGGCTGCGAATCGGTCGCATCGCCGATCTGCCCGAAGGTGCCGACCCCGACGTGGTCGCACGCACCGACGAGGCGTTCGCGGCGCTCGAGGCTGCCGGCGCCACGATCGTCGACGTCGAGGTGCCGGCCTTCACCTACGGCCTCACCGCCTACTACCTCATCGCCCCGGCCGAGGCGTCGTCGAACCTCGCCCGGTTCGACGGTGTCCGCTACGGCCTGCGCGTCGACGGTGCCGACGTCGAGGAGATGATGCGCAACACCCGCACCGCCGGGTTCGGTGACGAGGTGAAGCGGCGCATCCTCCTCGGCACCTACGCCCTGTCGGCCGGCTACTACGACGCCTACTACGGCAAGGCCTTGAAGATCCGTCGCCTCATGGCCGACGACTTCGCCAAGGCCTATCAGCAGTGCGACGTCCTGATCACGCCGTCGTCGCCGAGCGTCGCGTTCCCGTTCGGCTCCAAGACATCCGATCCGTTCGCCATGTACCTCTGCGACACCTACACGATCCCGGCCAACCTCACCGGCGACCCGGCGATGAGCGTGCCGTTCGGCACCGGCGACGACGATCTGCCCGTCGGTGTGCAGATCATCGCTCCTGCCCTCGGGGAGTCGGTCATGTTGCAGGTCGCCGCCGAGCTCGAAAGGAGCGCGCCATGAGCGACGTCAGCAGCGCACCGTGGACGTTCGAAGGCTACGAGATGGTCGTGGGCCTCGAGGTCCACGTCGAACTGGCCACGCGCACCAAGCTGTTCTCCGGGTCCCCGAACCGGTTCGGTGACGACCCCAACACGAACATCGACCCGGTCACCTTGGGCCTCCCCGGTGCACTGCCCGTCCTCAACCGTCAGGCCGTCGAGCTGGCGATGAAGATCGGGCTGGCGCTCAACTGCACCGTCCAACCGTGCACGTTCGCCCGCAAGAACTACTTCTACCCCGACATGCCGAAGGCGTACCAGATCAGCCAGTACGAGGACCCGCTCAACGTCGACGGCTGGCTCGACCTGCCCGACGGGACTCGGATCGGTATCGAGCGCGCCCACATGGAAGAAGACGCCGGCAAGACCGTCCACGCCGGCGAGAGCGGTCGTGTCCACGGGGCCGAACACTCCCTCATCGACCTCAACCGAGCGGGTGTCCCACTGGTCGAGATCGTGTCGCGGCCCGACATGCGGTCGCCCGAGCAGGCCCGCCAGTACGTCGCCGAACTGCGGTCGATCCTGCTCGCGATCGAGGCGTCCGACGCCAAGATGGAGGAGGGGTCGATGCGTGTCGACGCGAACGTGTCGGTGCGGCGCCCCGGCGACGACCTCGGCACCCGCTGCGAGATCAAGAACGTCAACTCGATCAGGTCGGTCGGACGTGCGATCGAGTACGAGGCCAAGCGTCAGATCGTCCTGATCGAGGGCGGCGAGTCGGTTCGTCAGCAGACTCGCCACTGGGACGAGGGCGACGGCAAGACGCACACCCTGCGCGACAAAGAAGACGCCGACGACTATCGCTACTTCCTCGAACCCGACCTGGTGCCGCTGGCGCCGGAACGGTCGTGGGTCGAGCACGTGCGGGCGTCGATCCCGGTCCTGCCGTCGGCACGGCGGGTCGCCCTGGCCGAAGCTGCCGGAGTGGCTCCCGACGACGAGGCGATCGTCACGATCGTCGATCGCGGGCAGGATGCGTACGTGTTCGCGGTCGTCGACGCCGGGGGCGACCTCGGCCGGGCGATCGTCCACGTCCAGCAGGCGTTCGCCGATCAGGGCACCGACCCGGCCGTTCCGGCCGGCGATCTCGCCGCGCTCACGACGATGGAGACCGGCGGACAGCTCACCGCGACGCAGGCCAAGACGGTGCTCGCCGATCTCGTCGAGCGTGGCGGTGGCGACCCCGCCGCGATCGCCGCCGAGCGCGGGTTCGAGGCGATGGACACATCCGAGCTCGAGTCGATGGTCGACGACGCGATCGCCGCACAGCCCGATGCGTGGGAGAAGTTCTGCGCCGGCGAAGGCAAGGCGATGGGCGCCCTGGTCGGTCACATCATGAAAGCGAGCAGGGGTCAGGCCGACGGCAAGCTCGTCAGCCAGATCCTCAACAGCCGCAAAGGCTGAGGGTCAGCTGGTCGTCAGCTCGTCCCGAGTCGGTTCGACGAGCCGGCCGGGGGCGGCAACGATGCGATTGCGTCCCGACCGCTTCGCCTCGTAGAGCGCGATGTCGGCGCGGGCGATCGCGTCGGTCGGATCGTCGCCCCACGCCGTGCCGATCGACACCGTGAGGTTGAGCACGGTGTCGTCGACCTCGATCGGTGCTGCCTCCACGGCTGCACGCACCCGTTCGCTCACACAACCGAGTGCTGCGCTGTCGCCCGAGTCGAGCACGATCGCGAACTCTTCGCCGCCGTACCGGTAGGCGGTTCCCCGCTCACCGACGGCCTCGTCGATCGTGCGGGCGATCGACCGCAGTGCGACGTCGCCGACCTGATGGCCGTGGACGTCGTTCACGAGCTTGAAGCGATCGACGTCGACCATCAGCACGAGCACGGTGCCGGCGGCCGCTTCGAGTCGCTCGTCGAGCGCCCGTCGGTTGGCGAGGCCGGTCAACGCGTCGGCGTAGGCCTCGGTGTGGATCAGTTCGCGCGACCGGGCCGCGGCGAGCGCGGCACCGACGAGTGGCCGGAGCGCGGCGAACGTGTCGATCTCGTCCTGCTCGAACGGGCGACCGGGCCGTCGCGTGAGCACGATGACGCCGGCAGCGTGTCCCGCTGCGACCACCGGTGCGGCGAGGATGCTGCGACGTTCGCCGATTGCCGGATCGGTCGCGACGACGCCGATCGCCCGGCCCGTGGCGACCGTGCGGGCGACGATGCTCGTCGCGACGCTCGACATGTCGAAGTGTTCGAGCCCGATCGAGCGTCCTCGTTCGAATCCGTCGTCGGTGACGCGTACGTAGACGGCAGCTTCGGCTCCGCTGATCGCCATCGCCCGCTCGGCCGCGAGTGCCTCGACCTCGCCGACCGTATGGACTTCGGCGAAGCTCCGGCCCGCGTCGAGCAGATCGGTTGCACGATGCCCGGTCGACGTCG
>JBPEWX010000413.1:0-4589 GCA_052032235.1 Ilumatobacter sp.
CCACGCCTCCGGGTGATCTCGTCGTCGTGTTCGACCTCGGTGACGTCGATGCCGACGTCGTCCTCGCCACGAGCCGTGCAGCGGCCACCGCCGGCGCCGTCGCGACACCGGCTCGCACCGGTTCGTTGGGGATGCGGTCGATCGAACGGTCGGGTACGACGGTGCACGCTGCCCCGTCCGGGTACCTCGTCCCGATGGTGTACTCGTCGGTGCCGTCGCACTCGATCGGACGCGTCTACGGAGCGGACGTGTCGGCCGCCGTCGGCTCGGGCGGCGTCGTCATGAACGAGATGACCGCCGGGATCACGGGCGCACGGGCGGGTGACGTGATCGTGATGCAGTCGGCGTCCGGGACACCGGTCCGTCTCGACATCGTCGCGATCCGCCCGTACGACCAGATCGGTTCGGCCGAGCTCGTCTTCACGACCGACGTCGCCGTCCGCCTCGGTGCGACGGCGGACACCCGCATGATCGTGTACGACGTCGACCGATCGACGATCGAGGCCGCGCTCGATGCGGAGGGTCTGTACGACCGACGGAACACCCGTGTCGCGCACAGTTGGGATGCCATGAGCCCCGACAGCACGCTCAGCACCGCCCGCACCAAGGTCGCCCTCGGTGAGCCGCTGTACCGCTTCGAGAGCGACGGGTCCGTGTCGATGCACCCCGACTGGATCGCCGCCAACCTCCGCCCCGGCCGCGAGACCCTCGACCCGACGATCCCGATCCGCGCCCGATGCCACGTCGAGGTGGTCGACGACCTGAAGGCCGCACTCGCCGAGGTCGCCGCCGCCGGTCTCGCCGGCGCGATCGACGTCGCGAACGCCAACTCGTACGGTGGCTGCTACGCCGGCGCCCGGTTCAGCCGTCTCACCGCCCAGATCGGGTTCCTGTCGCGTCACTCGTACGGCATGGCGCTCGACACGAACACCGTGTCGAACTGCCTGGGATGCCGGCCGCAGATGAACTGCGACGTGGTGCGGATCTTCCGCAAGCACGGCTTCGCCTGGGGCGGCAACTTCCGCTCACCCGACGGGATGCACTTCGAGTGGGTGGGGGAGCGACGCGACCTCATCGACTATCCGAGCACCTACTGCCCGAACCTCGTCCCGGCCGCCGATCTGACCGAATCGTCGACCGTCCCCACGCTCGGACTCGACGTGCTCACCGATCTCGGTGACGCCCATCACCACGACGACGACCACGCCCACGACCACGACGAGGGCCACGGCCCGTAGTCTGGACGGCGTGAGCCTGCACTTTCTGATCATCGGCGGTGGCCCGGCCGGCTACCAGGCCGCCACGTACGCCGCCCGCCTCGGGGCCAAGGTCACCATCGTCGAGCGTGACGTGTTCGGTGGCGCCGCCAACCTCTGGGACTGCATCCCGTCCAAGACGATGATCGCCACCGGTGGTGCGATGAGCTTCTCCCGTCGGCTCGAGGGCATGGGGCTCGCCCAGGCGGCACCCGAGGTCGACATCGAGTCGCTCACCTCGCGCGTCCAGGGCATCCAGCGCGAACTCAACGACGACATCAAGCAACTCCTGCAGAGTCAGGGCGTCACGATGATCAACGGCACGGCCCGTTTCACCGGGCCGAACACCGCCGAGGCCGACGGCCCCGACGGCACCCGCACCATCGAGTTCGACGCCGCCCTCGTCTCGACCGGCTCGCGGCCCCGCATCCCCGACTGGTGCTCACCCGACGGCGACCGCATCCTCACGACACGCGACTGCTACCCGCCGAAGTCGTTCCCCGAGAGCATCACGGTCATCGGTTCGGGCGTGACGGGCGTCGAGTTCGTGCACATGTTCTCGTCGTTCGGTGCCGACGTCACCCTCGTCGTGAGTCGCCAGCACGTCCTGCCCGGCAAAGACCCGGAAGTCGCCGGTGTGCTCGAGGACGACTTCATCGCACGCGGGGTCAAGCTGCTCAAGGGTGCCCGGGCCGAGACGATCGACCGCGACGACGAGACCGGCGGCGTCGTCGTGCGCTGCGACGACGGCCGCGTCGTGCGGTCGTCACACGCCGTGCTCGCCATCGGCTCGGTGCCCAACACCGACGGCCTCGGACTCGACGCAGCGGGTGTCGAGACCGACGATTGGGGCTACATCCCGGTCAACCACCACTGCGTGACCAACCAGCGCCACATCTACGCCGCCGGTGACGTGTCGGGCAAGCTCCCGCTCGCCTCGGTTGCGTCGATGCAGGGGCGCAAGGTCGCCGAACACGTCATGGGGCTCCACACCGTCGAGCACCGCCACCTCGACTACGACAAGGCGGCGTCGGCGATCTTCACCGAGCCCGAGATCGCCGATGTCGGTCTGGCCGAAGCCGAGGCGTTCTCGAGTGGCCGCAAGATCCGCGTGACCAAGGTGCCGTTCGCCACCACGGCCAAGGCCCACATCAACAACGACCCGCGGGGCTTCGTGAAGATCATCTCCGACCCGGCGACCGGCGTCGTGCTCGGTGGGTCGATCGTCGGCCGCCATGCAGCCGAGCTGATCAGCGTCATCGCCCTCGCCGTCACGGCCAACCTCAAGGTCAGCGACATCTACGAGTCGCTGCTGGTCCACCCGGCCCTCAGCGAAGCCCTCGCCGAAGCCGCCGAGTAGCGCCCACTACGTGCGGCCGAGTGCGTGCTCGACCGCTCGGAGCAACTCGGTCTGCCCGTACGGCGGCCGGACGAAGTGGACGACGGGATCGTTCGCGAGTTCGGGGTGCGTCGTGCGGCCGGACAGCAGGACGACGGGGACGGCGGGGTGGAGCGACCGGAGCTGTCGCAAGAGCGCGAGTCCGGCGCCGCCGTCGAGCAGCGGATCGAGGACGACGAGGCCGTACCGGCGGGGGTTGCGGTCGAGCTCGGCCACGATCCGGGACGGGGTCATCCGGTTCACGTCGTGACCGGCGACCGCGAGTGCGTCCATGGTCGCGTCCGAGTCGGGGCCGAACGTGTCGACGAGCAGGAGACGATCGGGCGTCCCGGCGGTGTGATCGTCGATGATCGGCATCTCGACGATCACACTGGTGCCGACTCCTGCGGCGGAGTCGATCCGCGCCCCACCGCCGGCAGCCACTGCGGTGGCGAGCACCGTCGACAGGCCCAACCCGGTGCCGCGGATGTCGTCGGTGGTGAAGAACGGTTCGAACGCCCGTTGGGCGACGTCGGGCGTCATGCCCCGGCCGGTGTCGGCCACGATCAGCTCGACCACGGAGGGACGCCCCGTCTCCGGGTCGGCGGGTCGTCGCCGCGTCATGAGGGTGAATCGGCCGCCGTCGGGCATCGCAGCACGAGCGTTGGTGATCAGGTTGAGCAGCATCTGTTCGAGTCGCGCCTCGTCGCTCTCCACGCGGGCTCGGTCGCTCCCGAGATCGAGCTCGACGACGATCTCGTCACCCATCGTGCGCCGGACCAGCGGCTGCATGCCGGAGATCACCGCGTCGAGGACGACCGGGTGGGGCGGACCTTCGGTGCCACGCGAGAACGCCAAGAGCTGATGTGTGATCGCCAGCGATCGCTCGGCGGCGTGGGTCGCGTCGGCGAGGGCGGCGCTCGCATCGTCGCCGCGCTGCAACGATTCGGTCGCCTCGTGCAGGCCCGACAACACCAGCCGCACCAGATTGCCGACGTCGTGGGCGATGCTGCCGGCCATCTGGCCGAGGGCGTCGAGGCGTTCGGCCCGATGGGTGGCTTCGGTCCACTGCCGTTCGCGCGCCTCGGCCTGCCGCTGCTCGGTTCGGTCCTCGGTGACGACGAGCACGCCCCCGTCGGCCGGGGTGAGTGTCGTTTCGAGCCACCGGTCGGCACGCGGCTGGTGCCACGCGATCGAACGGGGCCTGCCGTCGGCGATCACGTCCTGGGTCAGTTGTCGGAGCAGGTCGGTTCGTCCGGGCAACACCTCGTCGACCGGGAGGCCGGCGACGTCACCATCGCCGACGCCGGCGATCTCCCGGAGCGTGCGGTTGACATAGCGAACGCGGTCGTCTGCGCTGACGAGCGTGATCGCATCGGAGGTGGCGTCGAGGATCGTGGTCAAGAGGTCGTTGAGACGGGCGATCTCGGCGGTGGCGGTGGCCTGCTCGGTGACGTCTTCGGTGACGCCGGCGAGCATGTGCATGCGCCCGTCGTCGTCGAGCAGCGGGATCGTGCGGAGCCGGAGGATCCGCTCGGTGCCGTCGGGGCGATGGACGGTGAACTGGACCTCCTGCGGGGTGCGGCTCGTTCGCCCGGTCCGGTGGGCGCGTGCGATCTCGCCGGTGTCGTCGCTGTCGGTCAGCGCCAGCGGGCTGGCCGGATCGCGGTACAGCTCGTCGAGTGGGAGGCCGTACAGTTCCTCGAACGATTTCGACGAGAACAGGACCCGCCGGAGATCGGGTGTGGCGAACCAGACCTGGTCGGGGAGCGCATACAGCGCCTCGAGGACGTGAGGCCGGACGGCCTCCCAGTCGCCCATCTCGCTCGGCGGGAGGGCCATCGTCAGTGTGGGTCGACCAGGCCCGCTCGGGTGGCGACGGCGGCCGCCTCGAGTTTCGAGTGGACCTGCAGTTTGGAGAGGATGTTCTGAACGTGGCTGCGGACCGTGTTGTG
>JBPEWX010000414.1:0-12060 GCA_052032235.1 Ilumatobacter sp.
TCTCGTTCGCGTTCCTGGTCCTGCTGTCGTTCCCGGCGCTGGTCCTCGCGATCCTGATCACGGCACTGCTCGACCGGAGTCTCCGCACGGTCGCCGGCACGCTCGGCTTCTTGTCGATCGCTCCCGTCGGTCGTCTCGCCCGAGCGACGACGATCCAGTACTCCGAGCGCGAGTTCGTGCTGGCGTCGAGAACACTCGGTGCCAAGCACGGCCGGATCATGGTCCGCGAGCTGCTCCCCAACGTCTTGATCCCGATGGGTGCGCTGGCGCTGCTCGGCATGGCCGTGGCGATCGTGGCCGAGGGCGCGCTCGCCTTCCTCGGACTGTCGGTCGAGCAGGAGCTGTCGTGGGGCAAGCTGATCCAGCTCGGCTCCGGCAGCCGCGACCTGCAGGAAGCGCCGTGGATCTCGATGGGGCCGATCCTCATCCTGTTCCTCACCGTGCTGGCCCTCAACTTCGCCGGCGACCGTGTTCGTGAGTACTTCGACGTCCGGGAGGTCTCACTGTGAGCACCCATCTCCAGTCCGAGGGCCGGGTCCCCGAAGGGACGCTGCTCGAGGTCACCGACCTGAAGACCCACTTCCGCACCGAACGCGGCCTCGTGCGGGCCGTCGACGGGGTCACCTTCAGCCTGGCCCGCGGCAAGGCGCTCGGCGTCGTCGGCGAGTCCGGTTCCGGCAAGACGGTGCTCAGCCGCACGATCATGGGCCTGCTGCCCTCGAACGCCGTCAACTCGGGTTCGGTCCGGTTCGCCGGCCAGGAGGTCCTCGGCCTCGACTCGAAGCAGATGCGACACCTCTGGGGTCGTGAGATGTCGATGGTGTTCCAGAACCCGATGGTCTCGCTCAACCCGCTGATGAAGATCGGCAAGCAGATCGAGGAGCCGCTGCAGATCCACCTCGGACTCGACGGACGGGCGGCCCGCGAGACGGCCGAGCGCCTGCTGCGAGACGTCCACATCCCCGAGGCCAAGAAGCGCCTCGATCAGTACCCGCACGAGCTGTCGGGCGGCATGCGCCAACGCGTGATGATCGCGATCGCGATGGCGTGCGGACCGACCCTGCTCTTCGCCGACGAGCCGACGACGGCGCTCGACGTGACGGTGCAGGCCCAGATCCTCGAGCTGATCGGCGAGCAGCGTCGCGAGCGCAACATGTCGGTGATCCTGGTGACCCACGACCTCGGCGTCGTGGCCGGCCACACCGACGAGATCGCCGTGATGTACGGCGGGCGTCTGGTCGAGAAGGCCCCGACCCGCGAGTTGTTCGCCAACATGCGGATGCCGTACACGAAGTCGCTGATGCGCTCGATCCCCAAGCTCGACGACCCGAGCCACACCCGGCTGGTCACGATCCCCGGTCGGCCGCCCGACCTCGTCAACCCGCCGAAGGGGTGCCGCTTCGCCCCCCGCTGCGCCTACGCACGCGACAAGTGCCTGCAGGAGGAGCCGCCGTTGGTCACCGCCGACACGTCCCCGGACCACGTCTACGCCTGCTGGTTCCCGGTGGGCTCACCGGAGTTCCAGGAGCGCGACGCCGAGATCATGGCCGCCACCACGACCGGCGTCCAGCTCGGGGGTGGCCGCTGATGGCCGGCACCGGCACCGCACACCTCCGCGAGGGCGACGCCGTGCTGCGCGTCGAAGACCTCGTCGTCGAGTTCCCGATCGGCCGCAACCAGACGGTGAGCGCCGTCGCCGGCATCAGTTTCGACGTGATGCCCGGTGAGACGCTCGGCATCGTCGGCGAGTCCGGGTGCGGCAAGTCGACGACGGGTCGGGCGATCATGCAGATCAACGAACCCACATCGGGTTCGGTCGTGTTCCAGGGCCGCGACCTCACGTCGCTGTCGGCCGAGGAACTCCGGTCGGCACGCACGAAGATCCAGATGATCTTCCAGGACCCGATCTCGAGCCTGAACCCGCGACGCAAGGTCCGCGACAGCGTCAAGGATCCGCTCGACATCTGGAACCGCGGCACGAAGCAGGAGCGGCTCGACCTCGTCGACGCCACGCTCGAACAGGTCGGCATCGATCCGGCACGCGCCGCCGAGAGCCGTCCGCACGAGTTCTCGGGCGGCCAGTGCCAGCGCATCTCGATCGCCCGGTCGCTCGTGCTCGACCCGACGATGATCATCTGCGACGAGCCCGTGTCGGCGCTCGACGTGAGCGTCCAGGCCCAGGTCCTGAACCTGCTCGAAGACCTGAAAGAGGAGTACGGCCTCACCCTGATCTTCATCGCCCACGACCTCGCCGTCGTCAAGAACATCTCCGACCGGGTCGCCGTGATGTATCTCGGCAAGCTGTGCGAGATCGCCGACAGCGACGACCTGTACGCCCAGCCGGCACATCCGTACACGAACGTGCTCGTCGAGTCGATCCCGGTCCCCGATCCCGACATCGCCGTCGGTCGGGCTGCGGCGATCGGCGAACCGCCCTCACCGGTCGCTCCCCCGTCCGGGTGTCGGTTCCACCCCCGGTGCCCGAACGCGACCGAGCTGTGCTCGACGACCGAACCCGAGATCCGCGAGATCGCACCGGCGCACTACGTTGCGTGTCATCACCCGAACGTCACCCCCGTCACGATCGGCTCCTGACGCCCTTTGGCGCCGGGTCGAGGCGCCGCGCTCGCTGCGCCGGACGCTCGGGGTCTACCGAGTCGGCTTCGACGACCCGACCACCCGGCTCGAGCCGGGCCGGTTCCGGCGTGCGACGTTCACGCCCGACGGTCCGGCGACCCTGCAGCTGACGTGGCGTTCCGACCCCGCGCCCGTCGGCGACGACGGCCTCGACGCAGCGGCGTGGGGGCCGGGTGCCGACTGGCTGCTCGGCCGTGTCGACGCGCTGACCGGACACGACGACGAACCGGTCGAGATCGTCGATCCCGTCGACGCCGATCGCCCCGTCGTCGCCGCACTCGCCGCCTCACGCACGATCCGCCTCGGCGCCTCGGGAACCCTCTATCACGAGCTGCTGCCGACGATCATCGGCCAGCGGATCACCGGCGGCGAAGCGTTGCGCCAATGGCACCGGCTCACACGCGAACTCGGTGACGCTGCGCCGGGCCCGGCCGAGGTCGCCGCCGATCTCCGACTCCCGCCGGCACCGGAAACCCTCCACCGCAGGCCGACCTGGTGGTTCCACCCGCTCGGGATCGAGGACAAGCGGGCACGGGCACTGACCGAGGTCGCCCGGCACCCCCGCAAGCTGTTCGAGTGGGCCGACCTCTCCCCCGACGACGCTGCCGCCAAACTCGCCCTCATCCCCGGCGTCGGCCCGTGGACGATCGGCACGGTGCGCGGGACGGCGATGGGAGACCCGGACGCCGCCGTCGTCGGCGACTACCACTTCGCCAACATCGTCGCCTGGGCGTTGGCCGGAGAGGCACGGGCCGATGACGACCGGATGCTCGAACTGCTCAGGCGGTACACGGGCCAACGCGGCCGGGTCATGCACGCCGTGGTCCGTGCGACGGGATCGGCGCCGAAGTTCGGGCCCCGTCAGCGAATCCTGCCGATGTCCAAGTGGTGAACGGCGCCGCTCGTTAGCATGCTGCCTTCGTGCGCACCGCTCTCGCTCCCGACGGCTCGTTCGGCCGCTTCGCCGAGCGATTGCTCGTGCTCGAACTCCCCGAACTGCCCGCCGACCGACTCGACACCACGGTCGACTTCGTGTGCCGTCGGGCCCGACAGGTGCCCGGACCGCTGCGGGCCGGCGTGACCGTGCTGGCCACCGGCACCGGCGTCGCCGAACGCGCTGTCGAGCCCGATCGGATCGTCGCGTTCATGCGCGGCACGGAGCTTCCCCTGGTCGGCGAACTCGCCCGAATGGTGCGCTCGCTCGCGTTCGCGTTCGTGTGGGAGACCTGGCCCGACACCTCCCCCACCGGTGCCCCCGGGACGGTGGCGACCTGATGGGCACCCATCACGACTGCGACGTGCTGGTGATCGGCAGCGGTGCCGGCGGCGCGCCCACGGCGGCGGTGCTCGCCGAAGCCGGCTTCGACGTGCTCGTCGTCGAGGAGGGACCGTGGGTCGAGCAGGGCGAGGTGGTCCCCTTCTCACTCGACCAGATGGACCGCCAGTACCGCAACGGCGGACTGACCGTCGCGCTCGGTCGCCCGTCGATCGCGTACACCGAAGGCCGCTGCGCCGGCGGCGGCACCGAGGTCAACAGCGGGCTCTACCGCCGGCCGTCCGAGCGCACCCTCGATCGGTGGCGCCGCGGCTGGAACATCGCCGATTTCGAGACCGATCAGTTCATGGCGCTGTGCGACGAGGTCGAGGGAGCGCTCTCGGTGCAGACCGTTCCCGGGCGGCACACCCCGGCCAGCGAACGCCTCCGGGCCGGAGCGGCGGCGCTCGGCTGGCAGCACGACGAGATCCCTCGTTGGATGACGTACCCCGACGAGGGCGACGCGACCGAGGGGCAACGTCAGTCGATGACGCGCACCTACCTGCCGCGCGCGCTGCGAGCCGGGGCGAAGATCGTCTGCGACACACGCGTCGATCGCTTGATCGTCGACCGTGGTCACGCGTTCCGCGCCGAACTCACCGATGGCGCCGGTGAGCCGGCGACGGTCGACTTCGGCCAGGTGATCGTCTGCGCCGGAGCGATCCACACGCCGGCGCTGCTCCAGCGATCCGGTCTGCGTGGCCGCATCGGACAGCGTCTCGCGGTCCACCCGACCGTCAAGCTGGCTGCCCGCTTCGACGAGGCCGTGAACGTCGGCGACGACGTCCCCGTGCACCAGGTCAAGGAGTTCGCGCCCGAGCTGTCGTTCGGCGGCTCCGCCAGCCATCCCGGACTCGTGGCGTTGGCGCTGACGGACGCCTGGTCGACGATGCGCGACGCGGTGACCGCGTGGCCCGAGATCGCCGTCTACTACGCCGCCATCACCAGCGAGGGCCGCGGACGGGTCCAGGCGTTGCCGGGTTTCCGCGATCCGCTCGTCACGTATCGCCTCACGCGGCGCGACCGGGCGATCCTCGGGCGCGGACTCGCTCGCTTGACCCAGGTCATGCTCGCGGCCGGGGCCCGCGAGGTCTATCCGTCGTTCCGACACGCTCCGATCGTCCGGGGCCGAGCCGACCTCGCCACGCTCTCGCACCGGTTCCGCGCCGATGCGGCGAGCATCATGACGGTCCATCTCTGCTCGACGGTCCCGATGGGTGACGACACGTCGATCGCCGCGGCCGACAGCCACGGCAAGGTGCACGGCACCTCGAACGTCTACGTCAACGACGCGTCGTTGCTGCCCGACGCCCCTGGCGTGAACCCGCAGGCCTCGGTGATGGCCGTGGCGCTCCGGAACGCCCGGCGCTTCGTCGACGAGGTGGAACGATGACCGATCGACGCACCATGCGACCGACGCCCGACACGACCGTCGTGACCGGCGCCGGCGGTTGGCTCGGCACCGCGCTCGTCCACACCCTGCTCGACGAACGCCCCGGATCGATCGTCGGCCTCGTCACCGACGCCGACGAGGCGACACGACTCCAGGCCCTCGACGAGCGGATCCGTCCGGTGGTCGGCGACATCCGCGACCCGGAGACGCTGACGCCCCTGTTCGACGCCGCCGACGGCGTCACCGACGTCGTGCACACGGCGGGAGTCATCCACCCGACCACGTTCGCCGACTTCGACGCCGTGAACCACCACGGCACGCGCAACGTGCTCGACGCCGCACATCGTGCCGGTGTCCGCCGCCTCGTCCACGTGTCGTCCAACAGCCCGTTCGGCACCAACACGCATCCGACCGACCGCTTCCGCAACGACGAGCCGTACGCGCCCTACTACGGCTACGGCGAATCGAAGATGCGCGGCGAGCTGGCGGTGTTCGAGGCCGTCGATCGCGGTCTCGACGCCGTGATCGTGCGACCACCGTGGTTCTACGGTCCGCACCAACCGCCACGCCAGACCACGTTCTTCCGGATGGTCCGCACCGGGCGGTTCCCGGTGTTCGGCGACGGGACGCAGCGTCGCTCGATGTCGTACGTCGACAACCTGGCCCAGGGCATCGTGCTGGCCGAACTCGTCGAGACCGAACCGGGTCGAGCCTGGTGGATCGCCGACGAGCGACCGTACGAGGTGCGCGAGATCGTCGAGACCGTCGGCCGCGCCCTGACCGACGAGGGGTTCGACGTCAGCCCGAACCGGTTCCGTGTCCCCGACGTGGTCGGTCGGCTGGCCGAGCGTGCCGACGCGCTCATCCAGTCGCGGGGTGGCTATCACCAGCAGATCCACGTGCTCGGTGAGATGAACAAGACGATCGCCTGCGACATCTCGGCCGCACGGCGCGAGCTCGGTTACGCACCGGAAGTCGACCTGTACGAGGGCATGCGTCGTAGTATCCGTTGGTGCATCGCGCAGGGCCTCGAACTGTGACCACACCGACACCTCCGACCCGTTCCCCGCGCCCCGAGCAGGGCCACCCATGAGGTGCCTCGTCACCGGTGGCAGCGGCTACTTCGGGTCGCTCCTCGTCGAACGGCTCGTCGCCGACGGCCACGACGTCAGGAATCTCGATCTCCTCGCCGCCGAACACCCCGACGGTGTCGAGTTCGTGGCCGGCGACGTCCGTGACCGTGCCGCGGTCGCCGATGCGGTCAGCGGTTGCGACGTGGTGTTCAACAACGTCGCCCAGGTGCCACTGGCACAGGACGAGTATCTCCTCCGCAGCGTCAACGTCGACGGCACACGGGTCCTCCTCGACGCCTGTCACGACGCCGGTGTGTCGAAGGTCGTGCACACCTCCTCGAGCGCCGTGTTCGGCGTCCCCGACACCAATCCGGTGCTGCCCACCACGGTGCCCAAGCCGCAGGAGGCATACGGCCACGCCAAGCTCGCCGCCGAATGGGCATGCCTCGACGCCGCCCGCGACGGCCTCGACGTGTCGATCGTGCGCCCGCGCACCATCCTCGGCCACGGGCGTCTCGGCATCTTCGGGATCCTGTTCGACTGGATCGCCGACGGGGCCGACCCGGTGGTGCTCGGTGACGGCACGAACCGTTATCAGTTCGTGCACGCCGACGACCTCGCCGACGCCGTCGTGCGCGCCGGATCGGCCGAGGGACCGGCGATCTTCAACATCGGCACCGACCGGTTCGGCACGATGGCCGACGCCCTCCGTCACGTGTGCGAACACGCCGGCACCGGCTCCCGGGTGCGCAGCGTGCCCGCCGGACCGACGTCGGCGTTGATGCGGGCGACCGCCCGCCTCGGCCTCACCCCGTTCGCGCCGTATCACTGGCTGATGTACTCCAAGTCGATGTGGTTCGACGTCGAACACGCGCGTGAGCAGCTCGGATGGACGCCGCGGTGGTCGTCCGACGAGATGTTCGCCCAGTCGTACGACTGGTATCTCGCCAACCGGTCGTCGACCGAGCGCGACGACGCCAGCCACCACCGCCGCACGACGCCCCAAGGCGCACTCCGACTCGCGAAGCGTGTCACCGGCCTGTTCCCGCTCGCCCCGATCTCCGTATGACGACCGAACCGCCCACCGACGCCGCCACCGAGACCACCGTCGGCACCACGAGCGAGACCGCGATCGAGACCGACCGTGCGGTGGATGCCTCCGATCACGACGGGACGTCTCGACTGACCGGCGAGTCGGGGCCGATCCGTCCGACCGGCTGGCAACGACTCGACCCCCGTCGGTACGGCTGGTGGGACATCTTCGTCTATGCCGTACCGGTGTACATCGTCTCGCGTCTGTGCGTGCTGGCCGGTGCAGCCGTCGTCGCGGCCGAGATCCGCGTCGACACCAACATCGCCGACGACATCGGGCTCGAGACGCCCGACCCGCACGGAGCCGCACGGGGCAACGCCATCCGACCGATCGTCGACGTGCTCACCTCGTGGGACGGCAAGTGGTACATGGAGATCGTCCGCAACGGCTACCCGCGTGAGATCCCGCCGAACGTCACGTATCACGTCGACGAGGCGCGGGCGGCGTTCTTCCCGCTCTACCCGATGATCGCCCGCTGGTTCGATGTGGTGCTCCCGGGCGGCGACGTGGCTGCCGCACTCGCCGTCAACATCGTGCTCGGCATCGTCGCGATCACGCTCATCGGCGTGCTCGCCCGTCGGTTGTACGGGCCCGCCGTCGGCCGGATGTCCGTCATGCTCGCCGCACTCTTCCCCGGCAGCTTCGTGCTGTCGTTCGCCTACAGCGAGGCACTGATGCTGGTGCTGGCGGCGGCGTGTCTGCTGATGCTCGTCGACCGCGAATGGGTCGCGGCCGGCCTGTTCGCCGCCTTGGCCACCGCGACGCGACCGAACTCGGTCGCGCTCATCGTGGCGTGCGCGGTCGCCGCGTTCCTGGCGATCCGCGAACGCCGTGAGTACCGCTCGTTGATCGCCGTGGCGCTCGCCCCGCTGGGCTTCATCACGTTCCAACTCTGGCTCGGCCGACACGCCGGTGAGATGGGTGCGTGGTTCCGGGTGCAGCGGGAGGCGTGGGGCGAGGGTGCCAGCTTCGGCTGGACCGCGATCGAGAACACGTTCGACGCGATCACGAACCCGCTGACGTCGCCGACCGACACCATCACCGCGATCTGTTTCGCGGCGACGATCCTGCTCGTGTACCTCGCGTGGAGGGTCCGGCTCCACTGGGTGCCGTTCGCCTACTCGATGGCGGTCGTCGCACTCATGCTCGCCCCGGCGACGGTGACGGCCCGTCCACGGTTCATGTACGCCGCGTTCCCGCTCCTCATCGCCGCCGCCAAGTGGTACGAACCGCACCGCACGCGTGACGAGTTGATCTGGCCGCTGACGATCGGTGCGTGTGGAGCCGGCCTCGCAGCGCTCACCGGTCTGTACGGAGTGTTCGGCGCGATCCCGTGAGCGACGAGCCCCGCGACGAGCGTCACGTCGCCGAACGTGACGCCTGGTGGCGTCGGCCGTGGGTTGGTGCGACGCTCCTCTTCGCGTTCCTGGGGTACGTCCCGGCGTTGCTCGCCGCACCGGGCCGGATGACGGCCGACAGCAAGCTGTACCTCTACCTCGACCCCGGCCGGTTGATGGCCGACGCGCTCGGTTCGTACGACCCGCGCCAGTTCGCCGGATGGGTGCCTCACCAGCACATCTCGTTCGCGTGGCCGTCCGGCCCGTGGTACTGGCTGTTCGAACGGACGGGGACGCCCGACTGGATCGCCCACCGGCTCTGGCTCGGCACCTTGCTCCTGGCGGCGGCGCTCGGCGTGCGGTGGTGTGCGCTGCAACTCGGACTGCCGAGCCTGTCGGCGCTGGTGGCGGGCGTGGCCTACGAACTCGCTCCGTACATCCTCCCGTACGTCTCACGCACGTCGGTGATGCTGCTGCCGTGGGCGGGTCTCGGCTGGATCGTGGCGCTCACGATCCGGGCCACGCGACGCCCCGGATGGCGCGATCCGGCCTTGATCGCCCTCGTCGTGCTGACCGTGGGGGCGGTCAACGCGACGGCGCTCGCCATGATCGTCCCGGCACCGGTGCTCTGGCTGGTGCACGCCGTGTGGGGACGATGGTGCACCTGGCGCGAGGCGCTCGTCGTCGGGGCACGCACGGCGCTGTTGTCGATCGGCGTGTCGCTGTGGTGGATCGCCGCCCTCGTGGTCCAGGGCCGCTACGGCGCCGACGTGCTGCCGTACTCCGAGTCACTCGCCGACGTCTCGTTCACGGCGACCTCCGCCGAGGTCTGGCGCGGTCTCGGCTACTGGCTCTTCTACATCCGCGACCCGTACGGAGCGACGACGACGGCGTCACTGCGCTATCTCGAATCGTCGGCCGCCATCGCGATCGCCTTCGTACTCCCGGTGATCGCCCTCGGCGCGTTCGTCTGGGTGCGCTGGGCCCACCGTCGCTTCGCCATGCTGCTCGTCGCTGCCGGGGTCGTGCTCGCCGTGGGCGTCCACCCGATCGACGACCGTTCGCCGCTCATGCGGATCCTGACGGGCGACGGCGAGTCAGGGCTCGCGCTCGCACTGCGGAGCAGTACGCGTGCGCTGCCGATGATGAACCTCGGCGTCGCCCTGGCGCTCGCCTCGCTCGTCGCCGGCGTCGCACACGTCCGGTGGCGATCGTGGTGGGCCGACCGCCTGGTCGCGGTGGGGCTGATCGTCCTCGTCCTGGCGAACGTCCCGGCCATCTGGAGCGGCGCCTTCGTCGACCCGGCGCTCGAGCGCGATCAGGAGCCACCCGCCGCATGGCTCGACGCGGCGGCCACGCTCGACGCGACCGGTGACGGACGCGTCCTGATGCTGCCCGGCACCGAGTTCGGTGCCTATCGCTGGGGCTACACGGTCGACCAGCCGCTGCCCGGCCTGACCGAACGTGCGCTGGTGACCCGCGACCTGTTGCCGCTCGGCTCACCGGCTGCGATGGACCTCTGGTTCGCCTTCGACGACCGGGTGCAGGACGGTGTCGCCGAGTCCGAGGCACTCGGCACGATCGCCCGCCTGTTCGGTGCGGACGTGGTGTGGCTGACGAACGACATCGCCTTCGATCGCTTCGGACTGGCCCGTCCCGAGTCCGTCCGCGATCTGGTGCTCGCCTCCTCGGCGGTGGTCGACGTCGAGTCGTACGGCCCCCCGACCCCGAACGTCCCGGAGTTCGCGATGCTCGACCCGACGGCGCTCGCCTCGTCGTCGGTCGGGACACCCCTCGCCCCGGTCGAACTGGCCTTTCTCGACGCCGACGGCGATCTCGCCCGGGCCTACGACCGAACCGTCCTGGTCGCCGGGAGCGGCGCCGGGGTGGTCGACGCTGCTGCGGCCGGATTGCTCCCCGACGGCGTCGGTGTCCGGTACGCCGCCGACGACGCCGACACCTGGCCGAGTGACATCGCCGTCGTCGTCACGGACTCGAACCGCGACCAGGCCCGCCACTGGCGGAGCTCGCAGGACACGCGCGGCTTCACCGAGACGGGCGGACCCGAGCAGGGGGTGCTCGACGACGTCGCGTCCGACACGCGGCTTCCGGTCTTCGACGATGTCACCGCCGACGAGCAGACGGTCGCCGAGCAGCGAGGTCCGGTCACCGCTGAGGCGTCCGCCTACGGCGAACCGTTCGCCTACACACCGGAGCGGCGTGCGGTCATGGCGGTCGACGGCGACGAAGCCACGGCGTGGATCGTCGGCGAGCACGGCGATCCGATCGGCGAGCGACTCCGTCTGACGTTTCCCGACGGCGCTCCCACCGGGCAGCTCCGACTCCTCCAGCCGACCGACGGCGCCGATCGCCGCATCAGCCGGATCGAGCTCGTCGAAGGCGACACCGAGCTGGACGAGTCGACTCGTCGCGAGATCACCCTCGAGGCGGGCGACGACGGGTGGTCGACGCCGATCGCCCTCCGCGACGGCACCACCGTGGTCGAGATCGAGATCGTCGCGGTCGACGGCGGCGAGCCGTTCACCCCGAGCATCGTGGCCGGCGTCGGCTTCGCCGAGGTCGATCTCGGGCTCGCTCCGACCACCGAGGTGGTCGTCCCACCAGCGGTGCCCGGGTCCGTCGACGAGGCGACGCCCCTCGGCTGGGTACTGACCCGCTGGCGGACCGATCCGCTCGACCCGTGGCGCTCCGACCCCGAACCGACGCTCGTACGCGAGATCACCACCGACTCGCCCCGGACCGTCGCACCGACCCCGACCGTTCGCCTCGACGCCCGCCTCCCGGACGCCGAGCTGGCAGCACTGTTCGATTGGCCCGTCGTCGCCTCGTCGCGACTCGTCGGCAGCGTGGAGCATGCGGGCGTCGCCGCGCTCGACGGCGACCTGGCGACGACCTGGATGTCCGACTTCGACGACGCGCTCGGCGCCCGACTGACGATCACCGACGTGACCGAACCCGTCGAGCGGCTCGTGCTGACCCAACCGATCGCGACGCTGTCGACCATCACCGAGGTCGAGGTCGCCGGCGGCGGTGTCACCGAACTGGTCCCGGTCGTCGCCGACGAGAACGGAACCGCCGTGCTCGAACTCTCGACCCCGATCGGGCCCGGAACGGTGACGATCACCGTCACCGCCGTCGACCCGGTCGTGACGATCGATCGTCGATACGGCGACCCGTTCGTGACGCCGGTG
>JBPEWX010000415.1:0-4306 GCA_052032235.1 Ilumatobacter sp.
ACTCCCTCGCGTCGGGACCGATCTCGGCATCGAGATCTCGATCGGCGTCGGGCTGTCGGCCGGTCTCGTGGCAACCGGGGTGCTCGGCAGCAATCAGGTGACCTTCGGCGTCTGGGGAACACCGGTGGGCAGTGCCATCGAGTTGAGCGACCGAGCCGAACCCGGTGAGATCCGTCTCGACGGCACCGTGTTCGACGAACTCGACGACGACGCCACGACCCCGGTCGACGACACCGAAGCCGAGTGGGTCCTGGCAAGCGTCGACGGCGCGACCGGTGGCCGCTGAGATGCCACGTCGGGCTTGGCGCAGCGCGTTGGCGGCCACGATCGCGTCGATCGCTGTGATGAGCGTCGGCGCCACGGCCGCCGCCGGAGCACCGGAGCCGGTGGACGACGCTGCGCAGGAACTCGCCGACCGGTTCGCGCCGGTCATCATGCTCAAGGAGCAAGAGGAGGAGTGCGATCCCTCGGGTGAGCCGTACGCGCCCGCCTCGGTCGAGATCGTGCTCGACAATCCCGAGATCGCGCTCCGCCAGGTCGGCGGCGGCAACCCGACGGTCATGCGCGGCCCGAGTGCCGGCGACCTGCTCGGACTCGGCGAAGGCTTCTTCCTCGACTTCCCCGGCAGCTCGCTCGAGCCCGGATGCATCTATCAGCGCGACTTCGACAAGTTCACCGAGGCGTACCCGCCGACCGTGTACGCCCACATCGTGCAGCAGTCCGACGTGCCCGACCGGGTGTTCGTCCAGTACTGGATCTACTGGTACTACAACGACTGGAACAACAAGCACGAGAGCGACTGGGAGGGCATCACCGTCGTGTTCGACGCGACGAGCGTCGAGGACGCGTTGGCGTCCGATCCGATCGCCGTCGGCTACTCCCAGCACGAAGGCGGCGAACGCGCCGACTGGGACGACGACAAGCTGAGTCGCGAGGGTGACCGGCCGGTCGTGTACTCGTCGGCCGGCTCGCACGCCAGCTACTTCCAGGATGCGATCTACCTCGGCCGAGGCGCGAGCGAGGGGTTCGGCTGCGACGACACGACGGGCCCCTCCGAGCGGGTCGATCCCACCGTGGTGGTGCTCCCCGACGCCGTCGACGACCCCACCGATCCACTCGCGTGGGTGTCGTACGAGGGTCGCTGGGGCGAGCGACAGAGCGGTGCGTTCAACGGCCCGACCGGACCGTCGGTCAAGGATCGGTGGCTCGAACCGGCGCCGTGGTTCGACGACCTCCGACCCTCCTCGGTGGTGATCCCTGCGGGCAACACCAGCGCGAACGAGATCATCGACGTCTTCTGCGGCGTCGTCGAGTGGGGGTCGGGCCAGCTGATCGCGTTCACGGTCTCACCGCTGCGCCTGATCCTGAGCGCGGTCGTGGTGTTCTTCGTGGCGAAGTTCCTGCTCGGCCGCACCGACTGGAGCCGGGTCCCCACCTCCCCGATCGTCCGCCGTCGCCGTGCCGGCCAGATCCTGCGGACTGCGCTCGACATCTACGGTGAGGCGCCGCTGATCTTCATCATGTTCGGCCTCGTGTACATCCCTGCCGCCTTCGTGACCGGCATCCTGGCCGCCCTGATCCAGCTGGTTCCGGGCGTCTCTGCGTTGCTGTCGCTGGCCCAGGGTGCAACGGGGACGAGCCTCGTCATGGCAGCGTTCGTGGGCAGCATCGCCAACGTCGCAGCGTTCGTCGTCATCAACGCGATCGTCGCCGAGTACCTGGACGGACCCGAGCGCGGCCTCGACCCGGCGATCGAGGCGATCCGGTCGACGTGGCAGCGACGGCGCTCCCTGTTCGGGGCATTCGGCCGGTCGTTCGCCATCGTGTTCGTGCTCTTGGCGTCCTTCGTCGGCATCCCGTGGGGTATTCGGCAACTGGTGCGCTACCAGTTCGTCGGCCAGGCCGTCGCGTACGACGACCTCGACGGCGCAGCGGCGCTCGACCGCAGCAGTTCGCTCGTCCGCGGACGTTGGCTGCACACGGCACTCGTGATCGCGCTGTTGAACGGCGCGGTCGCACTGATGTCGCTCGTCGTCGGATTGTTGATCCTCCTGGTGGCGACGGGTCTGCCGCTCTGGGTCTTCGCCGCCGTGGCGTCACTCGTCTCGGCGCTCACGGTGCCGATCGCCGGGATCGCGATGACGCTCCTCTACGGCGACGCGATCGCCGAACACGAGTCGGGCGACGCTGTCGACGTTTCGGACGACGTCGAGGCGGGCACCGTCCCTGCATGACATCGAGCACCCGTTCTTCTCAGCGACAGATCGACCCTGCCGCCGCCGACGCACTGCGTGGCGCCACGAAGCTCGCCGTCGCCACCGACACCGATGACGAGACGCTCGCAGCCACCCGGTCGGTTGCGGCGTCGTTGGCCGCCGAACACGACCTCTCGGTCGTGCTGTACGACCGCTCCGAAGAGACCTGGATGGACCACCCGCACCCGTCGGGTGTCTGCGATCGTGCCGACCTCGCCGATCGCGATCGCCAGCACATCGCCGACCAGATGGTCGAGTTCGACCAGGCCGGTGTCGACGTGACGGCGTGGATCGCCACGGTGCCGTCGATCACCGAGATCGTCGACGTCGTGCTCCAGTTCGGCGTCGACGCGATCCTGCTCCCCGACTCGACGGAGCACCCGAAGCTGCTCGACCGCCTGAAGAACGACTCGCCCGCCGACGTCGTCGAACGGATCGTCAGCCACAACCTCGACGCACCGGTGCCCGTCCTCGTCGACGACGGCACCACCGTTCGCGTCGAGACCCCCGCCGACGGCGGCTGACGCCGGCGCTACAGGTCGCCGGCGTCGAGGCGCGAGCGCACCTCGACGGCGCGTTGTCGGACTTCGTCGAGATTCGACAACCGCTCCGACGCGCGTACCTGGCGCGCCACTCGCGGGTTCTTCACCAGGCGGTCGTGGTGCCGGGCCAGGAAGTCCCAGTACAGCGTGGTGAACGGGCAGGCGTCGTCCCCCACGCGCTGCTTGCGGTCGAACCGGCAGTCGCCGCAATAGTCGCTCATCGTGTCGATGTAGTTGCCGCCCGCCGCGTACGGCTTGGTCGCCATCATGCCGCCGTCGGCCCACTGGCTCATGCCGATCACGTTCGGCAGCATGACCCACTCGGCACCGTCGACGAAGCCCGACCACATCCAGTCGGTGAGCGCCCATGGGTCGACACCGTGGAGCAGTGACAGGTTGCCGAGCACCATCAGACGCTGGATGTGGTGGTTGTAGGCGCGGTCGTGCACCCCGTCGAGACAGGCACGGACACAGCGCATCTCGGTGTCGGCCCCGGTGAACACCGGCGGCAGCGGCCGGTCGGCGCCGAGCTCGTTGCGCGAGCGATAGTCGGGGCCCCACAGCCAGTAGACGCCCCAGACGTACTCACGCCATCCGATCACCTGCCGGATGAAGCCCTCGGCCGAGTTGATCGGCACGTCGCCGCGGTCATAGGCCTCCTGCACGGCGTCGCACACCTCGCCGGGCAGCAACAGCCCGATGTTCATGTACGGCGACAGGACCGAATGGGCGAGGTGCCACGACCGGGTGGTCATCGCGTCCTCGTGCGGCCCGAACCCGGGGAGCACCTCGTCGACGAAGTGCCGCAGACGGGACAACGCCCGCCGACGGCTCGTCGCCCACGTGCCGTCGGGGTCGGCACCCCAGCACGAGTCGGGCAGCTCGTCGAGCACGGCGCGATCGACGTCGTCGAGCGAGGACACCTGCGGCTCGGGCCAGGTGAACGACTCGTCCTTCGGTGGTGGCTCACGGTTCTCGTCGTCGAAGCTCCACCGGCCACCGACCGGCTCGCCGTCGGCGTCGATCAGGTAGCCGAGTCGCCGACGCTGCCAGCGATAGAAGTCGTCCATCTTGAACGACTTCCGACCGGCGGCCCATTCGGCGAACTCGTCGTAGTGACACAGGAACTGGTTCGACCGCACGATCTCGACATCGAGGGACTCGAGCAGCGCCAGCCCGTCGATGCTCGCCGGTTCGGTCGCGAGCACCCGCTCGGGACCGAACTCGTCGACGTGTTCGCGGAACCCGTCGCGCAGTGAGTCGCTCCGCCGATGATCGACCTCGAACCCCGCAGCGCGCAGTTCGTCGGCGAAACGCCGCATCGATGCGATCACGAGATGAGCGCGCTGGCGGTGCCACCGCTTCGACGCGAGCTTGGCGGTGCTCTCGACGAGCAGGACACGGTGGGTTTCCGGTTCGGCGTCCTGCATCGCACCGATGCCGCGGTTGAGCTGGTCGCCGAGCACCCACACGGTCCGTGTGGGTGCGGTGTTCCGGCTCACGCGCCGC
>JBPEWX010000416.1:0-3159 GCA_052032235.1 Ilumatobacter sp.
CGAGGTCGCTCAAGACGTCGGCGACCGGGAGACGGTGCCAGGGAGCGGTTGCGGTCAGGGTCCGCGCCGGGTCGGTCGGCGATACGGTCGAGATGCTCGACGGCGGGTTCGACCGGGGAGGTCGTGGGGACATCATGGGTTCCTCTCAGCGAAACGATCGGCGTTGCGCTGAAGGTCTCTCCGCCCCGGCTGGGCTGGTCCGACCGGCTCCCGGAGAAGCGTCCTGACGATCGGCCTCGAGGGATACTCCCCTTCAGTTGCGCGGCAATCTACGGCTCGCCGGGACCCGAAACAACACCGGTGCGAAACCGGTCAGTCGTCGCGCTGCTGGATGAGCAGTCCGACGACCATCGCCACGAAGGTGACGAGGTACACCTGGCCGAGCACCGCCTCCGACGTGGCGAGCAGACCGCCGGTCGCGGTGGCCGGGGACAGGTCGCCGTACCCCAGCGTCGTGATCGTGACGAGGCTGAAGTACATGAACTCCCACGACCCGATCGCGCGTTCCTCGCCGAAGAAGTCGTTGTCGGTCACGGCGTCGACGTACAGGTACAAGTAGCAGTACGCGATGGCGATCAGCAGGTACGCAGCGATCGCCCCCGCCAAGGTCTTGACGGTCACGGTGCGGTGGGCGATCAGGCGATGGATCACCGCGAACGGCGTGATCACCGCGATCAACACCCACAGCGGCGACGGGCGATCGGGCTGCCACGCCGCCGCCGACAGCTGGTCGGTCTGCTCGAGGACCAGCGCGGCGACGCTCGTGACGAACGCGACCAGCACCATCGCCTCGGCGACCCGTCGACCTCGACGTGCCACGCCGGCGGCGCGGAAACCGAGCACGAGGGTGAAGCCGGTGATGGTCGACAGGAGCACCGACAGCAGTCCGCGATACAGCGAGTCGTCGATCGACTGGACGTCGATCAGCGACAGTGCGATCACCGCCGCGATCGTCAGCGCGAGCAGCGAACCGAACCGGTCGAGCCCGGGCGACGTCTCGTCGAAGAAGCGATCCTCGATCCGCCTCGTCACCCGCGCCGCGCGCCCCGGTTCGTGTCGGCCAGTCATCGTCCGGCGAACGTACCAGGCCGCCCACCGATGGGGTCAGACCCGGCCCGTGCGCCGGCCCGTCGGCACCATTGCGAACCGGACGGACCTGGCCCGACCCGTGACTACATGGTGACGAGGGCGGCGACGCCGATGCCGTAGGTGCCGAGGATGGCGACGCCCTCGAAGCCGATGCCGCGCCGCTCCCGGGTCAGGAGGCCGGCGATCAACATCGCGGTCAGCACGACGGTGAGCGCCATCACGAACAGCGCCTGCTGGTCCGCCGCCCGGTACACCGAGCCGCCGCGGAAGGCGATGTCTGCGGCGGCGACGAACAAGACGTCGAACGTGTTGCCGCCCACGATGTTCGACACGCCGAGGGTCAGCGCGCCGATCCGGACGGCGGTCAACACCGTGACGAGTTCGGGGAGGCTCGTCACCACGCTGGTGAACAGCGCACCCACGACCGAGCCCGACAGCCCCGACTCGCGGGCGATCGTGAGACCGCTCTGACCGATCGCATAGCCGACCACCGCGACGACGACGGCCAGTGCGCCGAACCAGGTCCACAGCGACGACAGCGGCGTGTCGTCGTCGTCGAGTTCCGGTTCGTCGGCCACCGTGTCGTCCGTCGCCTCGGGGTTCCACATGGGCGATTCGCGCGCCCGGCGGACGAGCCCGAGTCCGTACACGTAGACGACGACGAGCGCCGGCGTGGCCGGGCTGATGCCGAACGCCTCCACGTCGGGGCCGACCGTCGCGAGCAACACCACCCCGACGAGCGCGATCAGGATGGCGGCCTGCAGGATGTTGGGCAGCGACGCTGCCGCGTGCTCGAGGTTGGTGCGGCGATAGATGAGGTCGGCCAGCACGAGGAACGTCGTCTGCGCCGCGATCCCGCCGAGCGCGTTGCTCAAGGCGAAACCGGCATCGCCCTCGGCGGCGCCGGTGATGGTCGTGATGAGTCCGGGCATCGACGTCGCCGCTCCGAGCAGGACGGCACCGGCGAGGGCTTCTCCGAGGTGGGTCCGATCGGCGAGCTCGTCGACGACCTTGGTGAACTTCACCCCGGCGGTGAGCAGCACGACGCCACCGACGACCAGCACGAGCACGGCGACGGGGAGACTGTCGAACATTGTTCGACCGTTCCCACTGCCGGAGCCCCTCAACCCACGGACCTCATCCGTGCGCGGGCGACGGGTCAGGCTTCGGCGAAGTAGAGGATGTCGCCCGTCGGGGCGGGCGAGCCGCCTTCCGGTTCGTTGGTGATGCCCCACGCCGCCGGTGACGTCGCTGCGGGGTCGAGATCGAACACGGCCTCGACGCTGCCGTCGTCGGGGGTGAACAGCCCCGCCGGGAGCGGTCCGTCCTCGACGATCGCCCACAGTTCGTACTCGCGGCCGTCGCCCGGATCGGCCAGGCCGTCGCCGAGCAGGACCGCCTGCCCGAGTTCACCCGACCAGACGACGCGCACCGTGCCCTCGGTGCCCTCGAGCGGCGTGCTGATCGCGTCCGGTGCGCTCAGCACGACGTCGGCGTCGGAGCCGCGATCGATGACCGTGAGCACGATCGCAGCACCGGCGATCAGACCGACCACCGCAGCGGCCACGGCCAGGAGCAGCCCCGAACGCGGTCGTCGCCGTGCCTCGGCGATCTGCCGGACGGCGGGCCGTTCCTGACGGGTCTGGGCGATCTCGGTGAGCACGGCGTCGCGCATCGACGGCGGCGGCGTCGCCGCGGTCGCGGCAGCGAGGTCGCCGGCGACGTCGGTGAAGTCGGCGACGTCGGCGCGGCACGCCGCGCAGCCCTCGAGATGGGTCTCGAACACGGCGCGCTCGTCGGGGTCGAGTGCGTCGAGCGCGTATGCGGCGGCGAGATGATGCACGTCGTCGGTCACGCCGTCACCTCCAGATGATCGCGGAGCTTGATGAGCCCGTCCCGTATTCGTGTCTTGATCGTGCCCTCGGGGATGTCGAGCAGCGACGCGACCTCACGATACGTGTGGCCGCCGTAGTAGGCGAGCGTGACCGCTTCGCGCTGCACCTCGGTCAGCTGGTCGAGGGCCTTCGTCACCCGGTCACGGTCGTACTCGGCAGCGGCTTGTTCGGTCAC
>JBPEWX010000417.1:0-5750 GCA_052032235.1 Ilumatobacter sp.
TGATCAGTTCGGCGAGCATCTCCAGTTGGTCGGCGCGAGCGGAGAGCAGGACCGTGGTGAGACAGGTCTCTTTCCACTTGTCCATCTCGTCCTTGATCTTGGCGGGCGGGCCGACGAGGGCGACGTCCTCGACCATCTCGAGCGGGATGAGGCCGGCCGCCTCGTCCTTCTTGCCCTGCAAGTAGAGCTCCTGGATCTCCGTGGCGACCCCGCCCCAACCCATCCGGTCGAACACGTCGAAGTGGAAGTTGGCCCCCTTGGCCCCCATGCCGCCGGCGTACAGGGCGATGAACGGCCGCATCAGGTCGGCGCAGGCCTCGGCGTCGTCACCGGGGATCACCGTGAGCATCGACGCGACCTCGAAACGGTCCGCCTTGTCGGCCTCGCCGCTGGCGTCGAACCCGATCCGGAGGCGCTCGCGGTACCAGGCGTCCTCCTTCGGCGAGAAGAACAGCGGCAGCCAGCCGTCGCCGATCTCGGCAGCGAGCGACACGTTCTTCGGGCCCTCGGCGCCGAGCCAGATCGGGATGTCCTGCCGGAGCGGATGCACGGTGGGCTTGAGCGCCTTGCCGATCCCCATGCCGTCGTCACCTGCGTACGGCATGTCGTAGTGCTTGCCGTGGAACTCGACCGGCGCCTCACGACGCACGATGTCGCGAATGATCTGGACGTACTCGCGGGTGCGCTCGAGCGGCCGCGGGTACGGCTGCCCGTACCAGCCCTCGACGACCTGCGGTCCGGACGCCCCGAGACCGAGCACGAAGCGACCGCCGGACAGGTGGTCCATCGTCATCGCCGACATCGCGGTCGCGGCCGGGGTGCGGGCCGACATCTGCACGATCGAGGTGCCCAGACGGACGTTCTGCGTCTGCGACCCCCACCACGCGAGCGGGGTGAGCGCGTCGGAACCGTACGCCTCGGCGGTCCACACCGAGTCGAAGCCGAGCCGGTCGGCCTCGAGCACCGCCTCGGCGGCGCCGGCGGGCGGACCCGACGACCAGTATCCGGTGGAAAGTCCCAACTTGAGGTCAGCCATGGGTACCAGCGTGGCAGGCTGGCCTCATGAGTGACGACCTGGTCGTGACCCGATCGGTGCGGATCCCGCGCCGCGAACTCGAGGTCTCGTTCAGCGCGTCCGGTGGACCGGGTGGTCAACACGCCAACAAGAACGCCACGCGCGTCGATCTCCGGTTCGATGTCGAGTCGTCGTCGGCGTTCAGTGCGAGCCAGCGCGACCGCGTCAGGTCGAAGCTCGGCTCGGAGGTCCGCGTGAGTGCCGACGACGAGCGCAGCCAGCTCCGCAACCGAGAACTCGCCGAGCAACGACTCGCCGATCGGTTGCGCGACGCACTGCGCGTCGAACGCACGCGCAAGGCGACGAAGCCGACGAAGGGGTCGAAGCGTCGGCGCCTCGACGCCAAGAAGCGACGCGGCGAGACCAAGCGCCAACGTCGCAAGCCGACGCGCAACGATTGGTGAGCCGGCTCACATCGCGGCGAGGAGCTGGGCGAACAGCGCCTCGCCGTCGGTCTCGACACCGCGGCGTCCGAACCAGTCGCACACGTTGACGACGTCGCGGTGCAGGAAGTCGAGCCCCATCGGGTTGGCGGCGATGTCGACGGCCTGCGGGAAGTCGATGAACCACAGCCGGTCGTCCCACCACAGCAGGTTGTAGGCCGACAGGTCGCCATGGGCCCAGCCCGCCGAGACGATCAGCATCAGACCGTCGACGAGTTGTGCGAACGCCTCGGCGAGCCCGCCGGCGTCGAGACGGGCCGATCGCAGCTGGGGCGCCGCGCCGTCGCGGTCGCCGACGAACTCGAGTTCGAGGACGTCGGTGCCGTACCCGATCGGATACGGCACGGTGAGGCCCGCGTGCCACAGCGCCGACATGACGTCGTACTCGTGACCCGTCCAGCGGTCTTGCAGCAGATGCTTGCCGTAGGTGGTCATCCGTTCGACCGCGCGTCGATCGCGGCTCTTGCGGAACTGCCGCCCTTCTCGATAGCGGACGTCGTGACGGAAGGTGGAGGCGCGTTGGAAGCCGAGCGCTTCCAGCTCGCCCTTGTTGTGGACCTCCCGCGGGAGGTACCGCTTGCGGGCGACGAGACACGTCCGGCCGTCGTGGCCGGTTCGCTCGACGAGGTCGATCTGGGCTTCCTTGCCGGAGGTGACGACACCGATCTCGGTGTCGGAGACCGACTCGACGACGAGCCAGTCGGGGATGGGTCGCATGGGTGCGTTGCTCCTGGTGCGTTGTGCAGAACGATGGACGTTCGGCCGCTCGGAGCGGGGGCGGGGCGCAGGGTGCGGTCAGCCCGAGGCTGCTCGACGAGCGCGGCCGAGGAGGGAGTGCGCAATGACCGTCATGTGCATCGACCTCCTCCGTCTCGTCGTGTCAGGAACGATGGCACCGTACCGCGACCGGATCGGTGGAGCGGGGTGGGTTTCGGCGCCGTTCGGCGACCGGTGGGTCAGCCGAAGGCGACCGGCAGCGAGGCCGGGCCCCAGATGCCGAACGAGTTCGGCTTCCACTCGACCTCGCCGTCGAGGCGCAGGTTCGGGAGTCGCTCGGCCATGATCGTGAGCGCCTCCTGTTGCTCGGCGCGGGCGAGCGCAGCGCCGAGACAGAAGTGGATGCCGGAGCCGAACGTCAGCTGCGGCTTGTTCGACGGTTCGCGGGTGATGTCGAACACGAACGGATCGTCGAACGTGTCGGCATCGAGGTTCGCGGCGCTCAGCGACGTCGCCATGATCGTCCCCTTCGGGAACACGACGTCGCGGTACTCGATGTCCTCGCTCGCGATCCGGACGGTGCCGCGCACCGCACCGAGGAATCGCATCGTCTCCTCGACGGCGCGCGGCGCGAGCTCGGGCTGTTCGCGGAGCAGCGCCCACTGCTCGGGGTGCTTGGCGAAGAGATAGGTCGAGCAGCCGAGCTGGTTGCGGGTCGTGTCGGTGCCCGCCATCAGCACGGCGACGCACAGCGAGATCAGCTCGTCGTGCGACAACCGGTCGCCTTCGTCCTCGGCGGCGATGAGGGTCGTGACCAGGTCGTCGGTCGGCGTGTCGCGCCGTCGGTCGATCAACTCGCCCAGGTAGTCGTCGAGTTCGATGTTGGCCCGGACGATCGCCGGCAGATCTTCTTCGAGGTTGTTGTTGAAGATCCGGAAGATGTCGGTCGCCCAGTGCGAGAACTGTTTCCAGTCGTCCTTCGGGGCACCGAACAGCTCACAGATGATCGGGATCGGGTACGGCTCGCAGAAGTCGACGGCGATGTCGGCGTGACCTCGATCGACGAACCCGTCGATCAGGTCGTTCACCACCTGTCGCATGAACGGGCGGAGTGAGTCGGCGTGGCGCGGCGAGAACGCCGGACCGACCAGACGGCGCAACCGGACGTGCTCGTCGCCCTCGGCCGACAGGATCGACTGCCGACGCCGGGCGGTCCATTCCGAGTCCTCGATCCCCGCCATCTCGAGGATCTGCCCCGAGGCAGAGTGCCAGCGCTTGTCGCGCAGCACCGCCACGACGTCCTCGTAGTGCAGCACGGCGAACCCGAGCAGGCCGCGCGCGAGCCAGTGCTGCCGTGCCACCGCCTCGGCGGCCTCACGACTCTCCTCCCACGTCCGGTCGGCGTCGTCGAGATACGACAGATCGGGCAGGTCGAGTTCGGTCGCGAGCGTCCCCATGGCGCGAGCGTACGCTTGCGCCGCAAGCCCAGGAGAGCCGTGGGGCGGCAGTGTCAGCCGGAGTGCCGGCCGGAGCGTCAGCCGGCGAGTGCGACGAGCGGGTCGACGAACGTGGCGCCCAGGAACTCGGCAACCGGTTCGTTGGTGACCGTGCCGTCGACCGTGTTGATCCCGAGCGCGAGCGCCCGATCGCGACGCGCCGCCTCCTCCGGACCGTGCACGGCGACGTCGAGGATGTACGGCAGGGTTGCGTTGGTGAGGGCGTACGTGGAGGTGTGGGGGACCGCTCCCGGCATGTTGCCGACCGCGTAGTGGACGACGCCGTGGAGTTCGTAGACCGGGTCGTCGTGGCTGGTCTCGTGGATCGTCTCGATGCAGCCACCCTGGTCGACGGCGACGTCGACGATCACGGCGCGCGGCTTCATCGAGCTGACCATCGCCTCGTCGACGAGCACGGGCGCACGACCGCCGGCCACGAGGACCGCACCGATCACGAGGTCTGCCTCGGCGACCGATCGTTCGATCGCACCGCGGTTCGACGCCAGGGTCATGATGCGGCCCTTGTGGATCTGATCGACCCAACGCAGCCGATCGAGGTTCTTGTCGATCAGGACGACCTCGGCCTCCATGCCGGCCGCGATCCACGCCGAGTTCCAGCCGACGTTGCCGGCGCCGAGCACGACGACCTTGGCCGGGCGCACGCCGGGTGCACCGCCCATGAGCACGCCCCGGCCGCCGTTGTGGCGTTCGAGGTAGTGGGCGCCGATCTGGGTGGCGAGCCGTCCGGCGACCTCCGACATCGGGGCGAGGAGCGGCAGGCCGCCACCGTCGACCTGAACCGTCTCGTAGGCGATACCCGTCGTGCGGGCGTCGATCAGGGCGCGGGCGACGTCGGGGTAGGCGGCGAGATGGAGGTAGGTGAACAGGGTGAGGTCGGGGCGCAGGTAGCCGTACTCGCTCTCCTGCGGTTCCTTGACCTTGACGACCATCTGCTTCGACCACGCCTCGGCGGCGTTGGGCACGATGTCGGCGCCGGCGGCGCGGTAGTCGTCGTCGGTGATCGAGGCGCCTTCGCCGGCGCCGGTCTCGACGAACACGTCGATGCCGTGCCGCTCGAGTTCACGGACGCCGTCGGGGGTCATCGCCACCCGGTGTTCGAGGGTCTTGATCTCCTTGGGGACGCCGACGGTCGTGATCGCTGCACCTGCCATGGGACGATTGTCGTGACGGCGCTGCCGCGTGTGCGAGTGAACTTCCGTGACAAACTGGTCCGATGGCCGCCGAAACGAGTGCGCTTGACCGTACTGACCTTCGAATCCTGCGTGAGCTGGAACGAGACGCACGAATCAGCTGGCGCGAGCTGGGCGAGGCCGTGCATCTCTCGCCGACGTCGGCGGCCGATCGCGTCCGCCGTCTCGAACGTCACGGCGTCATCGAGGGGTACACGGTGCGGGTCGACCCGGATGCACTCGGTCGCACGGTGCAGGCCGTGGTCGACGTCAAGCTCGGTCCGGGCGACGTCGAGGAGTTCGAGGCCCGTCTCGCCCAACGCGACGAGGTCACCTTCGCCGCCTACGTCACCGGCACGGCCGACTACTCGATCAATGTCGCGTGCCACGGCGCCGACGGCCTCGACACGTTCGTCCGCTGGCTCCGCGCCGAAGCCGGCGTCGCCAGCACCGAGACCAAACTCCTCCTCCGAGTCGTCCACCCCTGACCCGACCCGACGTCGGAGTGGTCGTGGGTCAGTCGACGTGGTCGGCGGTGCAGGGGGCGCCGTTGCAGACGTCGACGTACTCGCCGTCGAAGAGGAAGGCGGCCTTCTGGACCCTGACGTCGGGGTCGGCTCGGGGATCCTCGTGCGAGTCGTCGCCCTCGCGCGGTGCCGCCGCCTCGAACGGGATCGGGGCCATGCCGGAGTCCCAGATCACGATCGCCGACGTCGAGGCTCCGTCGATCGCGTCGTCGAGCCCCCACGCCGGATCGCCCGGGTAGCGGCCGTCGGCAGCGATCGGCCGGTGGATCGGGACGCCCATCGTTCGGGCCTGCACCAGCGCC
>JBPEWX010000418.1:0-4218 GCA_052032235.1 Ilumatobacter sp.
GAGTCGCAGCTTCCTCCTCCGGTCGGCGTTCCGTCCGACGTTCAACATGGTCGCGAACCTCGTCCGGACCTACGACCGTGACCGGGCCCGCCAACTGCTCACCCTCTCGTTCGCCCAGCACCAGGCCGACCGCGACATCGTCCGCATCGAACGTCGGCTCCAGCGTCAGCGCGAGCGGCTGGCCGAGTTGCGTGAGTCGGCTGCCAGCCCGTTCGGCGACATCGACGACTATCGCCGCACGCACACCTCCGACGGGAGCGTCCGTGGCCCGATCGACGACTCGTTGGCGGCGTTGCGGCCCGGCGAGGTCATCCACGTCGACAAGGGCAAACACTTCGGGCCGGCGGCCGTGGTGGCCACCGCTCACCGGTCGGGCGGCATCAAGGTGACGGTCATCACGCCCAGCGGACACTCGATCGGACTCTCGGCCGACGACTTCGACGCACCGGTCGATCCGATGGGCACCATCGTCCTCCCGGGGCACTACTCGCCGAACCGCAAGGACTATCGCGACGAGGTCGGCAAGCGACTCAAACGAGCCAAACTGCGCGGTGGTCGGCGGCGTGCCGGCACCAGCGGACCGGCGCGGCATCCGGTCGAGGACGATCCCGAACTCCGGCAGCGCCTCGAGTCGGCGCAGCGGGCCGACAAGACCGCCGCCGAGATCGAGTCGCTCGAACATCGGGTCGAACAGCGCAACTCGTCCCTCGGACGCGAGTTCGACGCGGTCCTCGACATCCTCGAACACCGGGGCTACGTCGACCCGGCCGCGTGGCGTCTGACCGACCGTGGCGCCGCACTGTCGAACCTGTTCCACGAGTCCGACCTGCTCGTCTGCGAGGCGATGTTCGACGGGGTTTTCGACGGGCTCGACGACGCATCACTGGCCGGTCTCGTGTCCTGCATCGTCTACGAGCACCGGTCGCCCGACGACCCGCCGCGACCATGGTTCCCCGACGACGACGTGCGACGCCGCTGGGAACGCCTCGCCGAGATCAGCGATCGGATCGCCGCCGACGAGCGGCGTCACGGGCTCGCCGAGCACCGGCCACCCGACCCCGGCTTCCTCGCCGTCGCCTACGCGTGGGTGGGCGGTGAAGGGTTCGCCGACATCGTTGCGGAGGAAGACCTCACGGGCGGCGACTTCGTGCGCACCACGAAGCAACTCGTCGACCTCCTGGGTCAGCTGGGGCACGTCGCCGCCGACACCGACACGCGTGCGGCGGCGCGGCGAGCGGTCGAGGCGGCGCGTCGGGGCGTCGTCGCCGACTCGTCGGTGGTCGGGCCGTGACCATCCGACGCGGCGAGCCGTGGGGGCGTGAGGTGCCGCGTCCGGCCGACCTGCCCCTCGCCGCGTCCGACCGGGACGTGGCGCTCGCCGACGGACCGATCGGACTCGCCGGCGGCGACGTGTTCCGGAGCCTCGGGTCGCCGCCGCCACGGGATCCGGTGCAACAGGTCGAGCTCGACGCGATCGAGGTCGAGCTCGACGGCGGGCGACGGTTGCTCGGCGTGGCGCACGTGGTCGCTCGCCGGTCGTGGTGGCGAGGGCGAGTGATCGCGTGTATGAACGTCGACCATCTCGGCGAGTGGAACGTCGCGCCGAGGGCACACCCGAACGACGGGCGCATCGACGTCGTCGAGTGCGCGCCGGGCATGCCGATACGGGCCCGGTGGGCCGCTCGGACCCGGCTGCCGGCGGGGACCCACGTCCCGCACCCCGACATCGAGGTCGCTCGCGTCACCGATCGGCGGTGGGAGTTCGATCGCGACCACCGGATCTGGGTCGACGGCGAGCTCGTCGGCTCGTCGCGAACCCTGACGGTTCGGTGCCTCGCCGACCAGCGCACCGTCTTGTTCTGAGCCCCTCACCAGGGGGTCTTCGAAGATCCTCCGGCGGCACCCGTTCGGCTCCTACCATGTCGTCCCGTGACCGTGTACGTGCCCGAGGAGTTCACCAGCGACGAGTCCGACGTCCTTCGGCGCTACTTCACCAATCTCGACGGTCCGGTGTTCGCCTTGGTGAACCTGCCCGAAGTGGTCAAGGGTGCGTTGTTCGCCCGCTACAGCCGGAGCCCGAAGAGTCTGCGTCGCTTGTTCCTCGACGAGTTCGTCAACGATCTCGTGATCGACGGCGACGAGACGATCGACGCGACGATCGGACTCGACCGTGCCGAGCAGCTCTACGAGCGCGTGTTCTTCGAGTACGGCGACGATTCGGTCGCTCAGCTCGGCGGCGTGCACCTCGCGTGTGAGCAGGCGTCGAACATCCTCACGAAGATCCTCGAGTGGGGGCGGCTGATGAGCTACCTCGAGCAGAGCACCCGGTACATCGGCTACGACGCCCGCCTCGGCGGTCGCTACCGCTTCTACCGTGATCCGGCGCTGCTGTCGAGCTCGCTCGGCACCCGGTACGTCGGCGACATGGACCGGATGTTCGACGCGTACTCGACGGCGGTCAATGCGGTCACCGATCACGTCCGCGACACCGTTCCCCAGGACCCCGACGACAGCGACTTCGTCTATCGCACGGCGACGCGTGCCAAGGCGCTCGACGCCGTTCGCGGCATGCTGCCCGCCGCGTCGTTGTCGAACGTCGGCATCTACGGCACCGGGCAGGCGTTCGAGGCGCTCCTGCTGCGCATGCGATCGCACCCGCTCCCCGAGGCGCAGCAGTACGCCGATCTGATGCTCCACGAGCTCCGGAAGGTGATCCCGAGCTTCCTGCGGCGTGTCGATCTGCCCGACCGCGGCGGGCAATGGTCCGAGTACCTCGCGACGACACGCAACGACACCGCGGAGGTCGTGGGCCGGCTGTTCGGCGACGTGCCGAACGAATCGGTTCCCGAGGTGTCGCTCACCGACTTCGATCCCGACGCCGAGGACAAGCTGCTCGCTGCGATCTGTTACAGCCACAGCCACCTACCCGAGTCGGTGCTGCTCGATCGTGTCCGCCGGCTCGGCGTCGACGAGCGGGCGGCGATCCTGCGCGCCTACGTGGGGGAGCGCGCCAACCGGCGTCACAAGCCCGGGCGAGCGTTCGAGCGGCTCGACTACCGCTTCGACATCCTGTCCGACTACGGCGCCTTCCGCGACCTGCAGCGTCACCGCATGTTGACGATCGAATGGCAGGCGCTGACGCCGAACCACGGCTACGCCCGACCGGAGCTGGTCGAACAGGCCGGCATGGGCGGACTGTTCGACGAGACGATGGATCGTTCGGCGCGTCTGTACGACGACATCAAGGTGCAGTTCCCGGAGCAGGCGTCGTACGCCGTGTCGATGGCGTACCGACTCCGGTACATGATGCAGTTCAACGCCAGAGAGGCCTTCCACCTGCTCGAGCTGCGTTCCGCCCCGCAGGGCCACCCGTCGTATCGGCGTGTCGCGTTGGCGATGCACCGGGCGATCGCCGAGCAGGCGGGGCACCACGCGATTGCCGCTGCGATGACGCACATGACGCACGAGGCACCCGAACTCGAACGGCTTGCCGCAGAGCGCCGAGCCGAATCGCGTCGTTCGGTGTGACGCCTGTCACACTATGGTATGCGTGGGATTTCCCGCATGACGCCTAGTATCCGGCCGCGAACCACGACCTGAGGGACCAAGATGGCTGACGACGAAGAGCTCGACGAGACCACCGACGACACCGACGACGAGCTCGAAGACGACGACTTCGAGGGCGACGACGACGAGGACATCGACGACGACGAAAGCGACGACTTCGACGACGACTCGGACGACGACGACTCGGACGACGACGAGGACGAAGACGACGAGGAGTCGGAGAAGACGTCCCGCGCCCGGAAGCGCAAGGGCAGCGACGACGACGACGATGACGACGACGAGATGCTCGCCCCCGACGACGTCGAGGCCGACCTCGACGCCATCCTGAAAGACCGGATGGTCGCGTCGGACGACGACGACGATGACGACGACGATGATGACGACGACCCGCGTCCGAGCACGTCGAACGATCGTTCCGAAGGGCCCGACGGCCTGCAACCGAAACGAGCCGACGAACAGCTCTGCAACAACTGCTTCCTGCTCGTCCGGGCGAACGCCCCGGGTTGTCCCATCGAAGACGACGACTGCCCGATCTTCACCTGACGATCCGACCGGCGAACGGGAACCCTCGAACGTGATCGACCCGGTCGTCCGCGACGCGGAGCGTCGAGATGTGCCCGAGCTGATCTGGCTCGAGGGGATCGCACGAGA
>JBPEWX010000419.1:0-1715 GCA_052032235.1 Ilumatobacter sp.
GCGACGGCCGTCGGCGCAGCGGTCGGCGCGTTCGCGGCACTCGCACGGTGCACCGACGATCAGATCACGAGCTTCTTCGACGCCTTCGCCGACCGACTCGCCGACGACGCCGCCTTCGCGCCGATCGGCGCCGCCAACCAGGTCGACATCGAGCGGGCTCGCGAGCGGGGCCGTTCGACGACACGGCTCGAACTCTCGGCGTCGATGCGCGACGACATGATCGCCGGACTGCGTGGATGGGCGTCGGCCGCGATGAGCCGCGACGAGATCGTCCGTACCGTCGACCACGACGGGTGGAGCGTCGAGGCCCGCCGCGCCCCGCTCGGTGTGGTCGGCTTCGTCTTCGAGGGGCGTCCGAACGTGTTCGCCGACGCCGCCGGCGTCGTCCGGACCGGGAACACGGTCGTGTTCCGGATCGGCTCCGACGCACTCGGAACGGCACAGGCGATCGTCGAGCACGCTCTCGACCCGGCGCTCGCAGCGTCCGGTCTGCCGGCGGGGACGGTGTCGCTCGTTCCGTCGGCTGCGCACGCCGCCGGTTGGGCGCTGTTCTCCGACGACCGGTTGTCGCTCGCCGTGGCGCGCGGTTCCGGACCCGCGGTGGCGCAGCTCGGTGCCGTCGCCCGGGCGTCGGGCATCGCTGTCAGCCTGCACGGCACCGGCGGCGCCTGGATGGTCGCCGCGTCCGATGCCGACGCCGACCGGTTCGAGCAGGCGGTGCGGTGGTCGCTCGACCGGAAGGTCTGCAACACGCTCAACGTGTGCTGCATCGTCCGTGACCGGGTCGACGACCTGATGCCACGATTCGTCGCCGCAGTCGACGCGGCGGGGGAGCGGCGGGCCGCCGACGGACGCATCCACGCGACCGGCGCCGCGCTCGCTCATCTGCCGACCGACGTCACCACCCGCACCGCCCGCGTCGAGCGGGCCGATGGTGTCCACGACGAGCCGTTCGTGAGCGAGTACGCCCTCGACGATCTCGGACACGAGTGGGAGTGGGAGGGGTCACCCGAGGTCACCCTGCACGTCGTCGACTCGGTCGACGAGGCGGTCGAACTCTGCAACACCCACAGTCCTCGCTTCGTCGCGGCGCTGATCAGCGAGTCCGACGACGAACACCGACGCTTCTTCGACACCGTCGACGCCCCCTTCGTCGGCGACGGCATGACCCGCTGGGTCGACGGTCAGTACGCCCTCGACACGCCCGAACTCGGCTTGTCGAACTGGGAAGGCGGCAGGATGCTCGGCCGGGGCGGGATCCTGTCCGGTGACTCGGTGTTCACGGTGCGTTACCGGGCTCGGATCACCGAGCCCGGCCTGCACCGGTGATCACGACCAGACGCCGTTGATGTCGACGATCAGGTGGGTGTCCTTGAGGCTCGTCAGACACAGCTGACCGGCGCTCGACAGCTTCACCATCGCACCGTTCGCCACGGTCTTGCCGGGTCCGGCGTTCAGGTTCGAGGTGGCGGGCTTGCTGCCGCACGGGAAGACCGTCACGTGGAGGCCGGCGCTCGGCTGGGTGGCGGTCACGTTGACCGACGCCGCCTTGGCGTTGCTCGGGATGCCGCGGTCGCCGGCGACTTGCAGCTTGACGACCTGTCCGGCCCGGACCCGCTGGCCGCTCGTGACCTCGTTGAGTCCCGAGAAGACCTTGCGGCTGTCGAACAGGCGGATCGGGTCGAGGGCCGTGAACTCGTAGCCGGCGCTTCCGC
>JBPEWX010000042.1:0-5574 GCA_052032235.1 Ilumatobacter sp.
GTCGTTCCGGTCGGGAACCGGGCGGACGCGTGGTCGTACGATCGGCGCATGGGGAACGAGGGGACACGGGTCGACGTCGACGGGCATCTCGACTGGGGGCGGCTGGTCGACGATCTCAACCGGTTGCTGCGGTTGCGGACGACGCCGATCGGGATGAAGCGTTTCGAGACGGTCGCCGACATGGAGGCGGTGCCGCGGGTGCGGCGTCCGCGAGCAATCCACACGATGGATCAGATCGTCGGGCAGGCGTCGCGCAACGGATGGACGGTCGGTGTGACGAAGGACGACTTCGTCGGCGATCAGTGCGCGGCGGTGGTCGGGTTGCACCCTCGCGACGACGACTGGCTCGCCGGCGAGCGCTACGCCGGCGTCTGGTACTCGACGCCGGACGACGCTGCAGCTCATCAAGCGGCGATGGACCTGCCGTCGTTCGGGACACACGAGGCGATCGTCGTGTCGCCCCTGGTGAGCGGACGTCTCGATCCGCCCGACATCTGCCTGATCTATGCGACGCCTGCGCAGATGATCCTGTTCGTCAACGGGCTGCAGTGGACCGGCTATCGCAAGCTCGAGTGGGGATGCGTCGGCGAGTCGTCGTGCGCCGATTCGTGGGGCCGTGCGCTCGCCACGGGTGAGCCGAGCCTGTCGATCCCGTGCTTCGCCGAGCGACGGTACGGCGGGGTGATGGAGGACGAACTGCTGATGGCGATCCCGCCGAGCTTCCTCCCGAAGGTCGTCGACGGGCTCGACGCGCTCGCCCGGAACGGACTGCGGTATCCGATCCCGCCGTACGGCGTGACCACCGACGCCCGCGCCGGACTGGGGCACAGTTACGACTGACGGCGGGCCACACCGGGCTCGCACTGACGCGATCGCGTCATTCACGTGCGTGATTCGTGCGTTATCGACTCGATCGGACCGTGAAGTCGCCGATGACGCTGGTGGTGAGTGACGACGTCTGGAAGGATCGCCCTGTGGGTGGGACTGCTCCCGGCGTTCTGGAGTCCGATGTGACACGTCCCTCGCGGGGCGCCGCCGAACTCGTCCTGCGCCTCTGCACGGCGTCGGTGGTCGGCATCTCGCTCGTCTCGATCATCGGGTGGCAGACCCACACGGCGTGGATGGTGCAGTGGAACGCCAGCTGGGCGCCGATGCAGCAGAACACGGCGATCGGCGAACTCGCTTGTGCGCTGGGGTTGTTCGGCTTCGCGATCCGGCGCTGGTGGGTGACGCTGATGGGCGCTGCCGTCGCGTTGGCGCTCGGCGTCGTCGCCATGGTCCAGTACACGTTCGACGTCGACGTCGGCATCGACACCTTGTTCGTCGACCCGTTCGTCACCACCGAGGTGACGAGCCCGGGCCGCATGTCGCCGCGAACTGCGCTCGTGCTCCTGCTGTTCGGGGCCGGTGTCATCGCGTCGGTCTGGGCCGACCGGAGCCACCGTCCGAGCGCGTCGACCACGCTCCTCGGTCTCACCGGCGGCATGGTCGCGGTGATCCCGGTCCTGTCCCTCATGCGGCGTTTCGTCCCGGGCTGGGACGAGTTGTGGTGGGACGAGTCGACCCGGATGGCGGTCCCGACGGCACTCGGATTCGTGTCCGTGGCCGGCGGCCTGTTCGCCGAGGCGGCGAGGCGTGATCGGGCCGACATCGGCACGTGGCTGCCGGGCGTGGTCGGTGCTCTCACCTTCGCCGCGTCGACGTTGACGTGGCGAGGCGCGCTCGGGGCGGCGTCGTCCGGCGACTTCGACCGGGAGCGCGTCGCCACCGTGATGCTCGTCGCGTCCTGTCTCGTCGCCGCCCTCGTCGCGATCGCCCTGATCGGGGCGCACTCGGCGCGTCAGAACCTCGTCAAGGCGAAGGTCGCCATGGCCGAGTTGGCCGACGAGACCGCCCATCGTCAGCAGGTCGAGCGTGAACTGGCGGCGGAGGAGATCGCCCGGCTCCGAGCCGAGTTCGACGGTCGTACCGCGCTCGAGGAGCAGAAGCGCCTCCGCGAGGTGGCCGAGCGTGAACGCGTCGAGACCGAACTGTGGAAGGCGCGGCGACTGGAAGGTCTCGGCCATCTCGCGGGCGGCATCGCGCACGACTTCAACAACGTGCTCCACGTCATCCGCAACGCGTCCGAGCTCGCACGGGCGCACGGCAAGCAGCCCGTGCAGCCGGTCGAGGACGGTGGTTCGAGCCTCGATGCCGATCTCGATCTGATCGACGAGGCGACGGAGCAGGCGCGTCGGATGATCCGGCAACTGCTGACGTTCGCCCGCGACGACGACGGCGATGCCGATCTGCTCGACCTCGCCGAGGCGACCCGTGACGCCGAGTCGCTGCTCGCCGGCACGATCGGTCGAACGATCGACATCCGGCTCGAAATCGAGCCGGACGTCCCACCCGTCGCGATCGAGCGTGGTCGGTACGAGCAGTTGCTCCTGAACCTCGTCGTCAACGCGCGTGACGCCATGGACGGATCGGGGCGGTTGTGCGTGTCGATCGATCGTGTTCCGCCGCGCGACGACGACGTCGAGCAGGTCCGACTCCGGGTCGCCGACACCGGTCCCGGTATCCCCGACGAGATCGTCGATCAGCTCTTCGATCCGTTCTTCACGACCAAGGAGACCGGTACCGGGCTCGGGTTGTCGACGGTGTCGAAGGTGGCCGAGACCGCCGGAGGATCGGTGCGGGTGGCCGCGACGGGGCCCGCCGGCACCGTGTTCGAGGTGCTGTTCCCCGCCGTTGCCGACGCTGAGCGGACCGTCGACGCCACGCCGGTCGCCCCGCCGTCACTCGACGGGCTCGTGGTGTTGGTCGTCGACGACGACGCGATCCTGCTCGAGGTCGCCAAACGGCTGCTCGTCCTGGCCGGGTGCGAGGTGCTCGCCGCCGGGTCCGGTGCCGACGCCGTCGAGATCGCGCGTTCGCACGACGGCACCATCGACGTCGTCCTCACCGATTTCCACATGCCCGACTTCGACGGGATGGAGGTCGCCGCCGAGATGGCGACCACCCGTCCCGATGCCGTCGTGGTGATGATGTCGGGATCGGGCGCTCCCGAGGTCGGGGAGGACGGCGAACCGATCCCGGTGCTCGACAAGCCGTTCGGGCAGGTGCAGCTGCGGACGGCGATCGTCGATGCGCTCGTGCGGCGCTGGTCGCTCCCGGCGAGCTGACGACGCCGGTCCCGTGTCGCGTGACGCCTGTCACGAGCGGAGGTTCCCGGGAATGATTTACGATACTGACCGGTTCAGTTTCGAAAGTCGGGACGTGGGCTCGGACGGTGACCCTCCGACCGTCCGTGCCGCACCCGACCCGAACACCCACGAACCGCCCACCCGACCGGCCGCAACGACGACGGCGCGACGACGCGACAAGGAACTCCATGCACGGCACCCCCGAACTCGACCTCGACCCCATCGACCCGGTCGTCCACGAACGCCGGTGGATCACGCTCGGCGTGCTCTGCTTGAGCCTGCTGATCATCGTGATGGACAACACGATCCTCAATGTCGCGATCCCGTCGCTGATGGTCGACCTCGGCGCCACGAACAGCCAGATCCAGTGGATCATCGACTCCTACGTGCTGGTGTTCGCCGGGCTCCTGCTGACCACCGGCAGCCTCTCGGACCGCTTCGGCCGCAAGGGCGCCCTCCAGATCGGCATCGTCCTGTTCGCCATCGGATCCGCCGCCGCGGCGATGTCGACGACCGCCAACCAGCTCATCGCGACGCGTGCGTTCATGGGCATCGGCGGCGCGCTGATCATGCCTGCGACCCTGTCGATCCTCACCAACGTGTTCCGCGACCCACGCGAACGCGGCCGGGCGATCGCGATCTGGGCAGGCTTCTCCGGGCTCGGCGTCGCCATCGGCCCCATGACCGGCGGCTTCCTGCTCGAGCACTTCTCGTGGCACTCGGTCTTCTGGGTCAACCTGCCGATCGGCCTGCTCGCCCTCACGCTCGGCTTCCGGTACGTGCCGACCTCGCGTGACTCGAAGCAACGCCCGCTCGACCCGATCGGGGCCGTGCTCTCGATGGTCGGTCTCGCCGCGCTGTTGTTCGGCATCATCGAGGGCCCGGCGAAGGGCTGGACCCACGACACCGTGATCGCCGGCTTCGTCGTCGGTGCCGTCGCGATCGCCGCGTTCATCGCCTGGGAACTGCACACCCCGAACCCGATGTTGCAGATGACGGTGTTCAAGAACGCGCGCTTCACCGCGGCGAGCCTCACGATCACCCTGGTGTTCTTCGCCCTGTTCGGGTCGCTGTTCCTGATGACGCAGTACTGGCAGCTCGTCCACGGCTACTCACCGCTGGAAGCAGGCATCCGGCTGCTGCCCCACGCTGCGACGATGATGATCGTGGCGCCGCTGTCGGCACGCATGGTCGAACACGTCGGCACCAAGCGGGTGGTGCTCACCGGCCTGACCCTGATCACGACGGGGCTGCTGCTGCTCTCCACGATCCAGGCCGATACGCCCTACGTCGTCGTGATCTCGTTCTTCGTCGTGATGGCGTCGGGCATGGGCATGACGATGGCGCCGGCGACCGAATCGGTGATGGGTTCGCTGCCACGAGACATGGCGGGCGTCGGCTCGGCGATCAACGACACGACCCGCCAGGTCGGCGGCGCGCTCGGCGTCGCCATCATCGGTTCGGTGGTGTCGAGCCTGTACGCCGGCCGCATCGACACGATCGCCGCCGGCCTCGGTCTCGGGGCCGCCGACACGGCCACCGCGGAAGCGTCGCTCGGCGGTGCCCAGCAGGTGGCCGCCGACCTGGGCAGTCCCGAGCTGTTCGCCGACGCGAACATCGCGTTCACCGACGCGATGACGACCGGCATGCTGCTGTCGGCCGTCATCATCATCGGTACGGCGGTCATGGCGTGGAAGTTCCTGCCGGCCCGCGCCGGTGGCCCCGACACGGTGCCCGCTGCCACACCGGCCGAGCGGCCGGTCGAGGCGAATCTGGCACCCAGCGCCGGTGACTGACGTGACCGCCGTCGTGTCCGGCCACAATGGAGACGTGACCGACGCACCACGCCGCGGACGACCGCGGTCCGCCGGCGCCGACGAGGCGATTCTCGCCGCCACGCTCGACGTGGCCCGAGAGGTCGGCTTCCGTGGCATGTCGATGGACGTGATCGCCGAGCGGGCCGGGGTGTCGAAGGCGACGATCTACCGACGGTGGGCCTCGAAGGAGGCGTTGGTGCTCGAAGCGCTGCGCAGTGCCATCAACCCGATGGACGACGTCGACTCGGGGTCGGTGCGCGGCGACCTCGAGACGTATCTGCGCGACCTCGCCGAGCGGATGGCGAGCGGCAACATGACCGACGTCCTGCCCCACCTGATCGAGTGGGCGGTGCACGACGCTCAGCTCCGGGCCGAACTCGACGGCTATGTCGCCCATCGCCGCCGACCCCTCGTCGAGATCCTGACCAGAGGCATCGAACGCGGCGAGATCCGCGACGACCTCGACCTCGACACGATGGTCGACGCATTCGTCGGCCCGTTCATCTACCGCAAGCTCCTCACCGGCGACACGATCGACGCCGCGTTCGTCGATCGCCTCGTCGCCCTCC
>JBPEWX010000420.1:0-2200 GCA_052032235.1 Ilumatobacter sp.
TCGTCCGGGCGCAGCGACATCATCACGAACACCATCCCGGTGTCCATGCACGACATGATCGCCTGCCCCGACAGCACGCCACCGCCGTGCGTCAACCGATCGGTCACCGGCAGGGTGAACCGCACCAGGCCGGTCTCGGCGTGGGTGACCCGGATCCCCATGTCGATCACGAACGGCGAACCGCCGACGTGGAACGCGTCGGTGATGTGAGCGATGAGGGACGCGTCGGAAGCGGGGTCGGCGGGCGTGTCGGTGGGGGTGTCGGTCGTCTCCATGCGGGACAGAGCTTGGCCGCCGGCGAGCGCAGCGGACGACCCGAACCGGTCAGGCGGTCTCGGTCGAGTGCAGACCGAGTTCGGCGATCGACTGCTCGCGCATCTCGACCTTGCGGACCTTGCCGGTGACCGTCATCGGGAAGTCACCCACGAACTTCACGTAGCGCGGCACCTTGAAATGGGCGATCTGGCCGCGGCAGAACTCGCGCACCTCGTCCTCGTCGATCGTGGCTCCGGCGCGGACCTTCACCCACACCATGAGCTCCTCGCCGTACCGTTCGTCGGGCACACCGATCGCCTGGACGTCCTCGATGTCGGGGTGGGTGTAGAGGAACTCCTCGATCTCGCGCGGGTAGATGTTCTCGCCGCCGCGGATCACCATGTCCTTGATGCGGCCGACGATGTTGCAGTAGCCGTCGTCGGCCATCACCGCCAGGTCGCCGGTGTGCATCCAGCCCTGATCGTCGATCGCAGCGTGGGTCTTCTGGGGTTCGTTCCAGTAGCCCTGCATCACCGAGTACCCGCGGGTGCAGAACTCGCCGGTCTCGCCGCGCTGCATCGTCTCGCCCGTCTCGGGGTCGGCGATGCGGACCTCGACGTGCGGGTGGGCTCGACCGACCGTCGCGGTGCGGTGGTGGAGCGAGTCGTCGGGCAGCGTCTGGGTCGACACGGGCGACGTCTCGGTCATGCCGTAACAGATGGTGACGTCGTCCATGTGCATCCGGTCGACGCACTGCTTCATCACCTCGACCGGGCACGGCGACCCGGCCATCACGCCGGTGCGCAACGACGACAGGTCGTACGAGTCGAAGTCGGGCAGCCCGAGTTCGGCGATGAACATCGTCGGTACGCCGTAGAGGGCGGTGCACCGTTCTTCCTCGACGGCACGCAACACCGCAGCCGGGTCGAATGCGTCGCCGGGGATGACCATCGTCGCCGCGTGCGACGTGCAGCCGAGGTTGCCCATCACCATGCCGAAGCAGTGGTAGAAGGGCACCGGGATGCAGAGCCGGTCGCCGTGGTCGAAGCCCTGCAACTTCGCCACGAAGTAGCCGTTGTTCAAGATGTTGCGGTGGGTGAGGGTGGCGCCCTTGGGGAACCCGGTCGTGCCCGACGTGTACTGGATGTTGATCGGGTCGTCGGGCTGCAGCGAGTCGCGGCGGGCGTTGAGTTCGTCGTCGGTGACGTACTCGTCGCCTTCGTAGAGGTGGTTCCACTCGTCGGTCCAGAAGAAGACCGCCTTCTCGAGTGACGGCACCCGGTCGGCGATCTCGGCGACCATCGCCACGTAATCCGATCCCTTGAACTCCGGTGCGGCGATCAGCCACTTGCACCCCGACTGGTTGAGGGCGTACTCGAGCTCGTGGGTGCGATACGCCGGGTTGATGTTGACGAGGATCACCCCGATCTCGGCCGTGGCGTACTGCACCAGCGTCCATTCGGCGTAGTTCGGTGCCCAGAGTCCGAGACGGTCACCGGGTTCGAGCCCGGCGTGCATCAGGCTCTTCGCGATGTCGCGGACGTGATCGCCGAACTGGCGGTACGTCCACCGGATGTCCTGGTGGACGGCGACGAGCGCCTCGTGATCCGGGTAGTGCTCGATCGCTCGTTCCAGGTTCGCCGGAATCGTGTCGTCGAGCAGGGCGACGTCGGTCGGCCCGCGATCCTCTGCAAGTTCCCCCATGGCCCGAGCGTAGACCGTCGGTCGGGGCGCCGGTGCCGAATCGGATCCGTGCGGCCTGACCAGGGGAAACGGTCGGCCGAACGGCACGCCGGAAAGAAAACCCGAAATCCGCCCGAAGACCGTTCGGTACCGTCGCTCCATGCGGAACAGCAAGCGGGTACTCGCAGCGGCGGCGGCAACGGCGGGGATCTCGACTCTGGGGGTCGCGGCGTCAGCGGAAGCCGGCGTCCCCCAGGGTCAG
>JBPEWX010000421.1:0-2131 GCA_052032235.1 Ilumatobacter sp.
CGCAGGCCATCCAGCCACCGCCGACACCGGTCACCGTCGAAGAGATCGACGACACACTCCGCATCACACGGCCCGCGACGCCGACGCCCGTCGGGATCGAGCTCGACGACCCGGCGAACGAAACCCTTCCCACCGATCCGAACGACCCTCGCATCGTCGACGACGACGGTGACGGCAACCCCGGGATCACGGTCGACATCCGAGTGAGCGACGAACTGACCGGCGAGCTCTACATCGCCCGACGGGAGATCTTTGCGTACCAGGCGTACCTGACCGACCCCGACACCCTGCAGGGAACCGTGACCGACGACTCCGAACAGCTCGTCATCGGAGCGAGCGACCCGGTGTTCGACATGGCGACCGAGTGGGTGCAGTACGCCGATCTCGACAAGAGCCCGATCATCCTGAAGCGGGTCGACGAGGACTGGGACTGCGACCGTCTCGCCGCCGAACGGGACGCACTGTTCCCGCCGACGCCGGAGGTCGACTGGTGACCGAGACCGCACCGTTCCCCTCCCGATGCTTCGGGGTGCTGATGCACCCCACGTCGTTCCCCGGACCCGAGCCGATCGGCACCCTCGGCACCGAGGCGCACGAGTTCGTCGACTGGCTGGCCACGACCGGCGCGTCGATCTGGCAGATCCTGCCGCTGACGTACCTGGGCAACGAGGACTCGCCGTACTTCAGCCCGTCGTCGTTCGCCGGCAACACCTGGCTCATCGATCTGCGCGAGCTGGTCGCTGCCGGTCTGCTCGCGGGCATGGGTACCCCGCCCCGGGGCGACGAGACCCAGGTCGATTTCGAGGCGATGCGAGCGTGGAAGGCGCCACTGCTCGACGCAGCGGCCGGCGCGTTCCTCGACGACGACGGCCACCCGTGGTGGCCGGACTACGAACGCTTCGTCGCCGACTCCCCGTGGTTGGCCGACGTCTGCCACTTCATCGCACGCAAACAGGCCGATCCCGACACGCCGTGGTGGGAGTGGCCACGGGCGATCCGACGGCGGGAGGAGGCGGCGCTCGCTGCGTCGGCGATCGAGCACGCCGGGGCGATCGAGCGCGAGCAGGTGTTGCAGTTCTTCTTCCACCGGCAGTGGCAGGCGGTGCGGGCCCGGGCCGATGCCGCGGGCATCGTCGTCCTCGGTGACACACCGATCTATGTCGCGCCCGACTCGGCCGACGTGTGGGCACACCAGTCGCAGTTCCAACTCGACGACGACGGCCGGCTGACCGCCCAGGCCGGCGTGCCGCCCGACTACTTCAGCGAGACCGGACAGCTGTGGGGCAACCCGATCTACCGGTGGGACGCAATGGCCGACGACGGCTACTCGTGGTGGATCGACCGGCTCGGCCGGACGCTCGAGCAGACCGACATCGTCCGTATCGACCACTTCCGCGCCCTGTCGGCGTACTGGTCGGTCCCCGCCGACGACGAGACCGCGATCGACGGGACGTGGATGCCCGGCCCCGGCCAGGCCTTCGTCGACGCGGTCGGGCAGGCGTTCCCGTCACTCCCGATCGTCGCCGAAGACCTCGGCGACCTCGACGACGACGTGCTCGCGCTGCGCGACCGGAACGACCTCGTCGGGATGCGGGTGCTGCAGTTCGGCTTCGACGGACCGCCCAACGAGCACCATCCGAGTCGCATCGTCGAGCGCAGCGTCGTCTACACCGGGACGCACGACAACGACACCCTCGCCGGGTGGTGGGCGTCGTCGCCGCGTCGGCGCAAGGAGCGGGTCCGCCGCGACACCGGGATGCCGCCCCGGGTCCGCACCCGCAAGGCGGTGTGGTGGCTGATCGAGACGGCGCTCGCGAGCCCCGCCGTGGCGGCCGTCGTGCCCGTGCAGGACCTGCTCGTCCTCGGCAACGAGGCCCGGATGAACCTCCCCGGCACCGCCACCGGCAACTGGCAGTGGCGCCTCCACCCCGGCGCCCTCACCGAACGCCTGGCGAGCGACCTCAGGTCCCTCGCCGAGTCGACCGACCGCTGACCGCCCGCCACCCGGACCGACACGGCCGCCACGTTCTCGGTGAACCTCGTCCGGAAACCCGGACCACCCCCACCGAGAACCCACCCACCAACCCCGACCACCACGATCTCGGTGAACCTCGTCCGAAATCCCGGACCA
>JBPEWX010000422.1:0-2761 GCA_052032235.1 Ilumatobacter sp.
GCCCGACACAGAGACGAAGGCTCCGGCAACACGCCGGGGCCTTCGTCGTTTTCACGACCCCGTGGTCTGCACCGTCCCGGGTACACCCGGATCGCTTCGGCAGACGTCAGGGATCGAGGCCGACGGCGGCGTCGTACAGGTCGGCGACGCTCTCGGCGGGGACGGCGTCGGGGACCTCGATCGTGCGCTCTCCGTGATCGAACAGGTCGGCGACCAGTGGCCGATCGTTCGACAGACTCTCGAAGCGCCACATGGTCGTGCCGTCCTGCTCGATCCACAGGATCGTCCCGGTGCCGTACCGGAACACGTCGACGGAGACGCCCTGAGCCGCCACCTCGTCGGTGCGGAGGTGCGCCGTGCCGGGTTCCTGCTGGATCAGCACGGCGTTGTCGACGTCCTGCGCCGAGAGCCCGAGCAGCACCTCGATCATGGCGTCGATGTCTCGCCCGTCGGGATCGGGTCGCCTCGACACCCACTCGATGTCGTCGCCCATCTGGGCCGCGAGGTCGGTCAGATCGGGGATCCGCTCGTACACGTCGGTCTCGGTCCAGACGACCTCGGCGACGGCCGCCGGACCAGCCGACGTCGTCACCGTTGCTCGACCCGACAGGTCGGCCCAGTCGACCTCGCCCTCCAACGTCGCGGTGTCACCGTTCGGCAAACGGGCGGTGACCTGGAAGTCGGCGCCGCCGAGCTCGCGATTGTTCACGAGCGTCTCGGCCAAGCGGGCCGCCTCGTCGTCGGTGATCTCGCGCTCGTCGTCGTCGAGTTCGATCGTGTCCTCGGGCTGATCACCGCCACAGGCAGCGAGCACGACGAGCGCAGCAGCGGCGAACCAGCGCTTCACGGCGCCCCCGGAACGGTGATCGACGCGAGATCGGGCAACTCGGGGCTCGTCGCCGGAGCGACCGGCGCTGCGGCCGCATCGCCCGGCATCGACGGCTGGGCCGGCGGCAGCGGGATCGAGCGATGGTCGACATCCGGGGCCGGGTCGGGGACGTCGATGTCTGTCGCATCGAAGGTCCCGGCGGCGCCGTCGCAGGGGAGCGTCGCCTCGATCGCGCTGGGCACCGAGGACTCGAACGTGTTGTCGACGAAGCAGTTGTCGTAGGTCGCCACGTCGCCACGGCCCGACTCGTAGTACAGGTCGACGCCGTTGCCGGTCAGCACGTTGCCCTCCACACGGTTGCCGATCGGGTCGAACTCGTTGAGCCGGACGAGCCCGATCCCGTACACGTCGTGTCCGACGACGCGATTGCGCAACACCAGATTCTGGGTGCCGCCGCCGATCGCGATCCCGCCACCGGAGAAGCCGGAGGTGATCGCCGGGGCCGCTGGGTCGTCGTTGTCGTGCACGAGGTTGCCGGCGAGCACCGTCTCGACCTGTGGTGCGAGCAGTTCCATGTCCTGCGAGTTCGGAGCCATCCCGAGTCGATTGTGCCGGAAGACGCTGTCGACCACGTACACGTCGCCGCTGGCGTTGGTGCCGTAGTAGCCGATCGCGTTGTACTCGGCCACCGAGTCTCGGATCACGACGTTGCACGGTTTGCACTGGCCGACGTAGATCCCCGAGTCGGGGCTGCCCGACGCGAGCGAGTGCTCGATCAGGCCGTCACGGGACGCGAACGCGTAGACGCCGTACAGACCGTTGTTCGCCGCCGTCACGTACGAGACGCGGTAGCCCACCAGGGCGTCGTCACCGGCGCCGTACGCGCCTCCGTCGGCCGGGTCGTCCCCGGTCGCCCCGTTGAAGAGCACCCCGTTCTGTCGGTACGAGTGCACCGTCAGGTTCTCGACCGCGACACCGTCTGCCGTGACCGACACGCCGTTCACGAGTTCGTGCTCACCGTCGAGGACGACCTCGTTGCGGTCGACACCGCGGATCGTGATGCCGTCCGTCTCCACGGTCACCGCCTCGTGGTAGATGCCCTCGTCGATCAACACGAGATCGCCCGAGCGAGCGGCGTCGACCGCCGCCTGGATCGTGGCGTGATCGCTCGGCACACGGAGCACGTCGCCACCCGCCCCGTCGTCGGCGCATCCGGCCACGGCGACGACGCACGCGGCGACCAGGGCCTGCAGCGCGAGCGGTCGACGGGTCACGGATCCGTACTCTGGCACGCCCTGCGCCAGTGGTCCGGGATCACACGACGGCGTTGCTACGGTGACGACACCACACGCCCGACCACCGTCACGAGGAGCACCATGGCCGGCAAGTTCGAGATCTTCCAGGACCAGGGCGGCAAGTACCGCTTCCGGCTCAAGGCCGGCAACGGTCAGGTGATCGCCACGAGCCAGGGCTACTCGACGAAGAAGGCGTGCAACAACGGCATCGAGTCGGTGCGCAAGAACGCACCGGTCGCACCGGTCGACGACGCGACGACGAATCCGGCCTGATCATGTGCGGCCGGTTCGTCTCGTCGTCGTCGCCCGAACGGATCGCCGCCTACTTCGGCGCGGACACGGCCGTCGAGACGCTGGGCCAGAATTTCAACGTCGCACCCACGAACGACATCTACGGCGTGGTCGACACGCCGGACGGGCGCGAAGTGCAGGCGTTCATGTGGGGTCTCCTGCCGGTGTGGGCGAAAGAACGCAAGCTCGGCCAGAAGATGATCAACGCCCGCTCGGAGACGATCGCCGAGAAGCCGGCGTTCAAGGGCGTGTTCAAGAAGCATCGCTGCATCATCCCGATGGACGGCTTCTACGAATGGGCGCCCGGCGTCGAGGGCGGGCCGGTCACCAAGGCCGGCAAGCTGGC
>JBPEWX010000423.1:0-3733 GCA_052032235.1 Ilumatobacter sp.
TCGGAGCGGACGACGCGGTAGCCCTTGGCTTCGATGGCGTCCACGACGCGATCGGCATGGCGGGCGTCGCGGGTCTCGAGCATCACGTCGATGTTCGTCGCCCGGGCCGAGATCGGGTCGAACAGCCGACGGTGTTCGATCTCGACGACGTTCGCTCCGGCCGATGCGATCGCCGCCACCAACGGGGCGAGCTGGCCGGGGGTGTCGCTGACCGCGATCCGCAGGCTCGTGATGCGGCCGGAGTGGGCCATCTCTCGCAGGAGCACGGAGGCGAGCACCCGGGTGTCGATGTTGCCGCCGGTGAGCACGAGCGCGACCCGGCGGTCGCGCCAACGGTCGGGGTGTTCGAGCAGGGCGGCCAGACCGGCGGCACCGGCACCCTCGGCGACGGTCTTCTCGATCTCGAGGAACAGCGAGATCGAACGTTCGATGGTCGTCTCGGGAACGGCGATCACGTCGTCGACCAGTTCGCGGACGATCGGGACGGTCAGGGATCCGGGCTGCTTGACCGCGATGCCGTCGGCGATCGTGTCGGCCTTCGACGGGGCGAGTTCGTCGCCGGCGAGTGCGGCGAGCATGCCCGGGTAGGCCTCGGACTGGACGCCGACGATCTCGACGCTCGGACGATGCGTCTTCACCCACGTCGCGATGCCCGCGATGAGGCCGCCGCCGCCGACCGGGACGATGATCGCGTCGAGGTCGTCGATCGTCTCGAGGAGTTCGATGCCGACGGTGCCCTGACCGGCGATCACGGCCGGGTCGTTGTACGGGTGCACCCAGGTGAGACCGCGTTCGGCGGCGAGTTCGTCGGCCGTCTCCGACGCCTCCGCGAACGTCGCGCCGGCCTGGACGACTTCGGCGCCGAGGGCTTCGGTGTTGGCGACCTTCGCGAACGGCGCCGACGCCGGCATGACGATGGTGGCGGGGATCCCGAGTCGGCCGGCGTGGTAGGCGACGCCCTGGGCGTGGTTGCCGGCGCTGAGTGCGATCACCCCGCACGCCCGCTCGTCGTCGGTGAGGGTTCGGAGCTTGTTCGCAGCGCCACGGTCCTTGAACGAGGCGGTGAACTGCAGGTTCTCGAACTTGACGATCACGTCGGCACCGGTGACGGCCGAGAGGGTGTGGGAGTCGGCGATCGGGGTGCGTTCGATGTCACCGGCGATCCGGTCCGCTGCGATCGCCACGTCGTCGGCCGAGACCGCCAGTTCCTCGCTCACCTCGCCAACCTACAACGCCACCCCACCGCTGGGTCGGGTGCCGGGCGTCACGCCTGACATCGACGAACTTCGATAGTTGACAGGTAGCGACTCAGGATTTCTCCCCGTACCGTGGCAGCATGTCCGAAACGTCGACGACCACCCGTCTTCCCGTCGCCATCCTCCCCACCGTCGTGCTCCCGGGCGCGACCCTCACCCTCCAGCTCTCCGACCCCCGGCTCCGCCAGGCGGTCGAGGCCGCCCGGACCGACACCAACGGCCGGATCGCGTTCGTCACCGACCCGTCCGACACCCTCGGTGTGGTCGCCACCGTGCCCGACATCGGCAAGCTCCCCGGCGGCGAACCCGTCGCCATCGTGCAGATCGACACTCGGGCCTTCATCGGCCTCACCGCCCCCGACCAGGCGGGCGGCGCCGACACCCACCTCAGCGCTGCGGTCGACCCGATCATCGATCCGGCCCCGACCGAGCGCGTCACCGCAGCCGCACGCGAACTCCGCGCCGTGCTCGAGCTGATCGCGCCGCTGCGCCGCTCGCGCCGCCTCCCCGAGATCCTCGGCAGCACCCGTGCCCCGGGCGCCCTGGCCGACGCGGTCGCCACCTGGGCCGAGTTCGCCGACGACGACCGTCGCCGAGTGCTCCACGCGGTCGACCTCGCCGATCGCGTCGACGCCATCAGCTCGTGGGCCCGCAACCACCTCGCCGAGTTGCAGGTCGCCGAGACGATCCGCAACGACGTGAGCGAGGGCATGGACAAGCAGCAACGCGAGTACCTCCTCCGCCAGCAACTCAACGCGATCCGCAAGGAACTCGGCGAAGGAGACGACGACGTCGTCGGCGAGTTCCGTGAACGCCTCGAAGCGCTCGACGCACCGGTCGCCACGAAGAACACGATCGCGAAGGAGCTCGACCGATTCGAACGGATGAGCTCCCAGTCGCCCGAGCACTCGTGGGTCCGCACCTGGCTCGACCGGGTGTTCGACATGCCCTGGGGTGAACGCAGCGACGACTCGCTCGACCTCGACGCCGCACGCGCCCAGCTCGACGCCGACCACTACGGCCTCGACGAGGTCAAGGACCGCATCGTCGAGTTCCTCGCCACGCGCAAGCTCCGCCGCGATCGCGGCATCGACGAGCGCGACGGTGGACGCGCCAAGCGGGGTTCCGGCGCCATCATCACCCTCGTCGGCCCACCAGGCGTCGGCAAGACGAGCCTGGGCGAATCGGTCGCCCGAGCGATGGGCCGCGAGTTCGTCCGCGTCGCGCTCGGCGGCATCCGCGACGAGGCCGAGATCCGCGGCCACCGCCGCACCTACGTCGGCTCACAACCGGGCCGGATCGTCCGCGCCCTCCAGGAGGCCGGCACCATGAACCCGGTGATCCTGCTCGACGAGGTCGACAAGCTCACCGCCGGCGGTTGGTCGGGCGACCCCACCGCCGCCCTGCTCGAGGTGCTCGACCCGGCCCAGAACCACACGTTCCGCGACCACTACCTCGAGGTCGACCTCGACCTCTCCGAGGTGGTGTTCATCGCGACCGCCAACGTCGCCGACACGATCCCTGGTCCGCTCCTCGACCGGATGGATCTGGTGCGTCTCGACGGGTACACCGACGACGAGAAGCACTTCATCGCCAACCGCTACCTCCTCCCCCGCCAGGTCGAGCAGGCCGGACTGCGCAGCGACGAGGTCGTGGTCGGCGACGACGTGATCTCGGCCGTGATCCGCGGTTACACCCGCGAGGCCGGCGTTCGCACGCTCGAGCGCGAGCTCGGCCGACTCGTCCGCAAGGTGACGTCGAAGGTCGCGACCGGAACGGAGACACCGGTCGTGATCGACCCCGACGAGGTGTCGGCGTGGCTCGGCCGTCCGAAGGTCACCGACGACGTGCCCGAGCGCACGAACGTGCCCGGCGTCGCCACCGGCCTGGCCGTCACCGGCGTCGGCGGCGACGTGCTCTTCATCGAGACGACCGCGTTCCCGACCGGCCCCGACGCCGAACCGGGCCTCACCCTCACGGGCCAGCTCGGCGACGTCATGAAGGAGTCGGCGCAGATCGCCCTCAACTATGTGCGGTCGCACGCCGACGAGCTCGGGCTCGACGACGAGGCACTGCGGCGCCGGTTCCACGTCCACGTGCCGGCGGGCGCGGTGCCGAAGGACGGGCCGTCGGCCGGCATCACGATGACGACGGCGCTGGTGTCGCTGATGACCGGCCGCCACGTGAAGCCGACGGTCGGTATGACGGGCGAGATCACCCTGCAGGGTCAGGTGCTGCCGATCGGCGGCGTCAAGCAGAAGGTGCTGGCCGCGCACCGGATGGGGTTGACCGAGGTCGTGCTCCCGAAGCGCAACGGTCCCGATCTCGACGACGTGCCCGAGCGGGTTCGTGACGAGATGACGTTCCATCTCGCCGAGACCTACGACGACGTGGCCGAGGTCGCCTTCGCCTGACGACCGTGACGCCGGGTCAGGTGTCAGAGGTGACGGCGAGGAACGAGCCGTTACCGTCGATCA
>JBPEWX010000424.1:0-2422 GCA_052032235.1 Ilumatobacter sp.
GATCCGCGACGACATGGTCGGCGCGCTCGGCTGGGCGGTGCAGCTCGCCGTGCTCATGAACGACGTCGAACACGTCGTGCTCGGCGGTGGCGTCGCGCTCGCGCTCGGCGACCGCCTCGCCGACGCGATCCGGTCCGATCTCGCCGAACGTGAGCGGCGGGCGCCGTTCTTGCAGGAGATCGACCTGTCGGGGCGGGTTCGTGCCGCGGTACCGGGCATCGAGTTCGGCGCCCTCGGCGCCCACCGCTCCGCTCGCACGGCCGTCGGGAGCGAGCGGTGACGACTGCCGGAACGCTCTGGTCGTCCTACGACGACATCGCCCGCCGGGTGACGCTTCGATTCGATGCTGCGATCGACCTCGATGCCGGCTGGCACCTCGCCTTCACGTCGCTGCAGCAGCTGACCCCGGTCGACACCGACTCGGTCGAGCTCGTCGAACAGCTGGCCAGCTACCACCTCGTCACCGTGACCGAAGCGGCCCCGCTCGCCGCCGGCGGTTCGTGGGCGATCGGCGAGTGCGAGGTCAGCCACCGAGCCCGCCACGCGAACGACGGGCCGGCGTCGGCGTATGTCGTCACCGCCGACGGGTCGACCCTGCCGGTCGACGTCGCCCCGATGACCGGCCCTGCGGCCCTCGCCGCGGCTCGCCCGAGCGTGCACGATCTCGATGCCGTCGAGACGCCCGACGATCGGCCCCTCCTCGTGCCGTTCCCGACCCACGTGGCGATCACCGACGACACGCCGAGCGAACACGCGGCTGCCCATCTCGTGGCGTTCGACGACGGCGCCGACGAGGCGTGGTCGGCGATCGCAGCCCTGGCGGCGCGTCGAGGTCGTCCGGTCCTTGTCGACGGCGTCGGGGCGGCGGTCTCGGCACGGCTCGATGCGCGCCTGGGGGCATCCGCCTACCGCATGCTGGTCGACGCCGGAGCGGTGAGTGTCACTGCCGGCGACGTCGACGGCTTCCGGTATGCGTTCGTGACCCTGGCGCAGTGGTTGTCGAGCGGCCTCCCAACGGCGGCGCGTGTCGTCGACCGACCCCGGTACGCCTGGCGCGGGGTGCACCTCGACGTCGCCCGGCAATGGTTCGAACCCGACGTGGTCGAGCGTCTGATCGACGATGCGGCGTGGCGCAAGCTGTCGCGGGTCCACCTCCACCTCACCGACGACGAAGCCTGGCGGTTGCCGGTGCCGGCCCACCCGGCGCTGACCGAGATCGGTGGTCGGCGAGGGCACGGCCTGCCGGTCCCGCCGCTCCTGGGTTCGGGCGCCGAGCCCACCGGGCGCGGCTACACCCCCGACGAGATCGCAGGCTGGGTGCGACGCGCCGACGAGTTGGGCGTCGTGCTCGTCCCCGAGATCGACCTGCCCGGCCACCTGCACGCCGCGCTCACGGCGCTGCCCGAACTCCGCGACCCCGACGACTCGTCGGCGGCGACGAGTGTCCAGTACTTCGAGGACAACGTGTTGGTGCCCGGTGCCGCGTCGACACGGCGGTTCGTCACCGACGTCGTCGACGCGGTCGCCGAGCTCTTCCCGACGTCGCCGTGGATCCACGTCGGCGGCGACGAGGTTCCCGACGGCGCGTGGAGCGGTTCCCCCATCGCCCGGGAGTGGGCACGTCGGAACGGCCTGTCGACGACCAACGAGATCGAGGCCGCCATCCACCGTGAGGTCGTCGACGCCATCCGCGACCGCGCCGGCCGTGCGGTGGGTGCCTGGGAGGAAGCGGCCCGAACCCGAGGCGCCGTCCCCGGTGACGGGTACGTGGTCGGCTGGCAGTCGATCGACATCAACCGCGAGCTCGCCGCCCGCGGCTTCGACGTGGTCATCGCGCCGGGCCAGGCGTACTACCTCGACATGGCCGAGGACACGGCGTGGGACACGCCCGGGATGAGTTGGGCGGGCGCGACATCGCTCGCCGACGTGTGTGCGTTCGACCCGGAGGCCGGCTGGTCGCCCGCCGAGCGTGCCCGCATCGTCGGACTGCAGGCGTGCCTGTGGACCGAGCACGTCCACGACGAGGCAGCGATCCGAGATCGGTTGTTCCCGCGCCTCGACGCGGTCGCGGAGCGGGCGTGGACCGGCAGCATCGTCGGTGGGGCGTCGTCGGTCGCTCGCCGTTCCGCGGCGGTTCGCTGACCGGCACGTAGGGTGGCCGCATGGACGGTGGTCGCTCGTTCGTGGTGCTCGATGTCGGTGGGACGACGGTCACGGCCGCTCGCGTGACGTCGTGTCGGATCGAGGGCGATCCGACCACCGTGTCGAGCCGCCAGTCCGAACCCGCCGCCGAGATCGTCGCCCACTTCGTCTCGCTGATCGCCGACGTCGTGACCAACGAGACCCACACGGTGGTGATCGCGATTCCCGACCCGTTCGACTACGGCGCCGGTGTGTCGCACATGGAGCACAAGTTCGTCTC
>JBPEWX010000425.1:0-5010 GCA_052032235.1 Ilumatobacter sp.
GGCGGCAGGCGGCGACGAGCGTCGCCGCCGACCCGTCGGCCAAGACGTGGGCGTACGACGCCGGCGTGCGGGCGGTGCAGGAGCACTGCGACCGTGTCGGGATCGACGCCGAGGTGACGGCCGGCCGGCTCCCCGGCACGTACCGCGTGCGACGCCGTCTCGCCGAAACGCCGACGGTGAGCGTGATCATCCCCACGCGTGGCGGCTCCCGTCGTGTCCTCGGTGTCGATCGCTGTTTCGTCGCCGAGGCGGTGCGGAGCATGGTCGAGACCTCCACCTACCCCGACCTCGAGTTCGTCGTCGTCTACGACACGGCCACGCCGCAGCCGGTGCTCGACTATCTCCGGGCGATCGCCGGCGACCGACTCGTCCTCACCGAGTACACGAAGCCGTTCAACTTCTCGGAGAAGATCAACGTCGGGGTGGAGGCGTCGTCGGGCGAGCTCCTGCTCCTGCTCAACGACGACACCGAACTGATCACCCCCGACGCGGTCGAGACGATGGCGGCGCTCCTCACCGATCCGACGGTGGGGATGGTCGGCCCGAAGCTGCTCTTCCCCGACGGCACCGTGCAGGACGGCGGCCACGTGTACCACGAACACGTCCTGGCCGGCCTGGTCGGCTGGCACGGCACGAGCCCCGGCCCCGGACAGTTGCGCCCGCTCGCCGTCGAACGCGAGGTGTCGGGCGTGACCGCCGCCTCGGCGATGCTGCGTCGTGACGTGTTCGACGAGATCGGTGGGTTCGACCCGATCCTGTACATCAACTTCAACGACGTCGACGTCAGCCTGAAGATCCGGGCGACCGGCCGACGAATCGTCTGGACGCCGTTCGCGAGCTGGTACCACTTCGAGAGCCAGACCCGCGAGGCGAGCGCCGAGCCGGAGGAGTGGGCCGAGATCGACCGGCGCTGGCACGACGAGATCAACGCCGACCCGTACTACAACCCCCGGTTCGCACCACGCCGGACCGACTGGCTCGAACGGCCCTGGCACTCGGGTGCCCCGGCGCTGGAGGAGGCCGACGCCGACCAGGGGTTCGGGTCGTGGCTGCTCGACCGGCTCGGCGGCACGATCTCGGGCTCGTCGAGCTCGGCCTGGTGGCGCGCCCCGATGCTCGCGCTCGCGCTGTTCATCACGTCGTGGGCGCTGGCCGCCGAGGTCGGCGCCGGGCCGAATCCGCTGCGCCGGATCGGTGTGACCGGTGGGGCCGCGCTGATCTGGGCCTTGCTGCTCGCGTTGGCCTTCCACCGGCGTCGGTGGGTGCTGGCGTCGGCCGTGCTGCTGGCTGCCGCGCCGGCGGCGAGCGGGCATCTGGCGCTCGCCGGGTGGGAAGCAGTGGCGTGGGTCGGCACCGTGCTGGTCGCGACGCTGATCGGACCCGTCTCACGCGCCCGTCCGCAGGTCGCCTGGGCGCTGGCAGGGGCCGTGACGCTCGTCGACGCTGCGGTGTGGTGGCTCGCCGCCGACGACCGCGTCGGGTCCGGCGACGGAGCGCTCGCCTTCGTCCGCGACGCGCCCGCGGCCTTCGGCGCCGGCGACGGCGGCTGGGCGCTGGCGTCGATCGTCGTCTGGTGGGTCGCGATGATCGTGCTCGTCGCCGTCTGGGTGATGGGTCGCCATGCTTCGCTCGCCATCGCGTTCGTCGCCGGTCTCGCCGTGCTCACCGCCGTCTCGTGGTGGATCGCCGATCAGCGGGGGAGTGGTGCTGCCGACGTCGGCTTCGTCCTGCTCGCCGGTGTGCTCGTCGCAGCGGCAGCCCGGTTCGACCACGAGGCCGACGGCGGACCGGTCGCCGTCACCGCCGCATCCGTGGCACTCGGTGTTGCGTGGTCGGCATCGCTGCTCGAGTTCGCCGACGGGCGATGGTGGGCGATCACCGCCGCCGCCGTGGCGCTCGCCGGCGCGAGCAGGGTCACGGTCGGACTCGTCGGCCGCTCGTCGGCCGACCGGCGCTCCTGACCCAGGACGTCGGTCCGGGCCGAGGCGCCAGTAACCTCCCCGCTCATGTCATCGGCGACCGAGTTGATCGCGCGCCGCGAGCTGCTCTGGAACCTCACCTTGCGGGAGCTGCGCGGCCGCTACAAGCGCAGCATCCTCGGCTGGGGATGGTCGCTGCTGAACCCGATCGCGTTCATGCTGATCTACACGTTCGCGTTCTCGATCGTGTTGCGAGCGACGCCGCCCGAGGGCGACCCGAGTGGGCTTGACTCGTACGCGTTCTTCCTGCTCTGCGGACTCGTCCCGTGGACGTTCTTCAGCGTCGCCGTCAGCACGTCGATGGGTGCGGTCGTCGGCAACGCAGCCCTGGTCGGCAAGGTGGCGTTCCCCCGCGAGCATCTCGTGATCTCGACGGTGACGGCCGGATTGTTCACGCTCGGGGTCGAACTGGGCGTGCTCTCGATCGCCCTCCTGATCGCCGGCAACATGGTGCTGCCCTGGCTGCCGATGGTCGTCCTGGTGTCGGTCCTCCTCGCCATGTTCGCCACCGGGCTCGGGCTGGCGTTGGCGGCGGCGAGCGTCTACTTCCGCGACATGAACTACCTGTGGGGCATCGTCATGCAGGCGTGGTTCTTCCTGACGCCGATCGTGTACCCACCGAAGTTCGTCGAGGACGAGTTCGCCGACTACCCGACGTTGCTGCGCATCTACAACAACATCCCGATCACGACGGCGGTCCGGATGTACCGCAACCTGTTGTACGACCTGCGGATGCCGCGCCTGATCGACTTCGGCGTGTTGGGTGCGACCGCGGTGGTCGTGCTGCTCGCCGGTTGGTGGCTCTTCGACCGCCTCGAAGGTCGCTTCGCCGAAGAACTCTGACGCCGCTGGCGCTCAGACGTTCCAGTTGCCGCCGAGGGTGACGAGACCGCGGTCGCCGTCGGCGCCCTTGAGCACGTCGAACTTCACGAAGCGGTTGCGCACGTCGAGTTCGCGTTGTCCGGATTCGTCGCGCACCTCGGCGCTGAGTTCGTAGGTGCCTTCGGTCAGCGACAGATGATCGAGTTCGAGGGTGACCTGGCGTTCGCCGTGGACCTGATCGATCCGGGCGTTGCGTGAACGGGTGCCGATCTCGCTGATCAGGGTGCCGCTCTGATCGAAGACAGCCACCGTGAACTCGGGGTCGAGGACGGGTTCGTCGGCCGACAGCGTGAATCGGATCGCCAGCGGGTCGCCGCTGCGCGGGATCGTGATCGGCTGTTCGGCACCGTCGAGCAGCTCGACGCCGCTGATGCGGATCTCGCCCGACCCCCATCGCATCGTGTCGTTGATCTCGACCGATCGCCCGGCGTGGGCGGTGTCGAGGTAGGCGTCGGTGATCTCGCTCGGCGCGCCGATCATGCGCAGCGTGCCGTGATCGATCCACGCCGCCCGCTTGCAGAGTCGGACGACGTCGCCCATGTCGTGGGTGACCAACACGATCGTCTTGCCGCGGTCGCGGAAGTCGGCGATCTTGTCGCCGCACTTGGCCTGGAAGTCGGCGTCGCCCACGGCGAGGACCTCGTCGATGATGAGGACGTCGGGATCGACGTTCACCGCGACGGCGAAGCCGAGCCGGACGAACATGCCCGACGAATAGTTCTTGACCGGGGTGTCGATGAACTGCTCGAGGCCCGAGAACGCGACGATGTCGTCGAAGCGTTCGTGCACGTACTTGCGCGACACGCCGAGGATCGCGGCGTTGAGATACACGTTCTCGCGGCCGCTGAGCTCGGGGTGGAAACCGGCACCCAGTTCGAGCAGCGCCGAGATCGTGCCGTCGACCGACACCGAACCCTCGTCGGGCTGCAGGATCTTGGTGAGGCACTTGAGCATCGTCGACTTGCCGGAACCGTTGTGGCCGACGATGCCGAACGTCTCGCCCTGGTGCACGTCGAACGAGATGTCGCGCAGCGCCCAGAAGTCCTCGTGGGTGCTGCGCCGCCGGTTGAGCAGCGACTGCTTCAGCGACTGGTGCCGCTCGTGGAACAGGCGGAAACGCTTGGAGAGGTGCGAGACGCGCACCACCGGGCGCGGTTGCGAAGAGGTCGCCGACATCGCCGGTCAGGCTACCGCCGGGTCGTCGGCGGCTCGTTCCGGTCGGGCGATCACCGACCAGCCGAGGCCGAACGAGCAGGCGGCGAGCACGACGAGTGGCACCACGGGCGGGACCGGTTGCAGCGACGTGTCCCAGCGCCACGGCAGGTAGCTGCCGTCGAGCCCGACACCCCAACGGCGTGCCGCCGCCCAGGCGCCGAGGTTCAGGACGAGCAGCCCCGTGATCGTCACCCAGACCGTGAGCCGGGCGCCGAGCCGACGGACGATGTCGTCGGGACCCGCATCACCGGCGCGGTCGGTCGCTCGAACGGCGAGCAACAGCGGCACGCCGATCAGCAAGGGCAGTGAGTACCGACCCTGCCAGTACGTGCCGGAGTCGTTGTTCTGGAGCAGTTCGAACGTCCACGACGACCATGCGGCGACGGCCACGAGGGTTCCGGCTGCGACGAGTCCGCGCACGTTGGTGACCAACGCGTACGCGATCAGCCCGCCGACGGCGAGGAGCCAGGCGTAGACGGCGAACGCCGGGATGGGGGCGTCGAGCCACCCGAGCCGTCCGATCGCCTCGACCAGGTTGTCGTCGGTCTGGTTCACGATCGCGACGAACAGATCGGTGTCCCAGCCCTTGGCCCGGGTCGAGACGACGACCGGCCAGGCGACGACGGCCGCGATCGCGGCGATGCCGCCGAGCCACCAGCGGGCCTCCGGCGGCACGGCGTCGATCTTGGACCGCACGAGTTCGCCGACGACGAGCAGGATCGGCGCGACCACCACGAGCTGCGACGTACGAGACTCGCTGGTGACGCCCCACACCAGGGTGATCAGCGTCGCGAGACCGGCGAGCGCGACCGGCCCGACGGTCAGCCGTCGTGCCAGCTCCAGGAGCGCGAACCGACGGAAGACGGCGACGCCGAACACGATCAGGCACGCCCAGACGAGTCCGTCGCGTCTGGAGACGACGAGCGATGCCCAG
>JBPEWX010000426.1:0-2592 GCA_052032235.1 Ilumatobacter sp.
ACCAGCTCGTCGTCCACCAGGAGCGGCAGGGCGACGTCGTCCGGATCGCCGACCCTGCCGACGGTCAGGGTGCCCGGATGGCCGTCCGCCGTCACGTCGATCGCGGCACCCGACAGTCGCAACGACTCGACCACGCCCTCGAGCAGGCTCGACAACAGCAACTCCGGATCGCGCGGCGACGTCAGGCGGTCGCCGATCCGCGCCACCGCCGCGAGCGGTTCGTGGGCGTCGCCGTGCACGAGCCGGTCGACTCGCCGTTGCACCCACCGGCGCACCGGTTCGACCGCGGCGGCGACCGACGCTGCGGCGACCACCCGCCCGACGCCCGCCTCGAGATCGGGGAGCAGCAGCCCGATCGCCGCAGCGGCGGCGATGTAGGCGGCCAACAACGTGGCGGTCAGCAGCGACCAGCCGACGGCTCGGCTCACGGCGATGCGGACGCCCCACAGACGTTGGCCGAGCACGGCCACCAGCAACGCCGCCGGGAAGAACAGCTGCGACACGAGATGCAACGACGGCGTCGTCCAGACCGGGAGCGAATCGATCCATGCCTCGGGGAGTGCGAGCGGGAGGAACGCCGACGTCATCAATGCACCGCCGACGGCGAGCCATCCGAGCCCGCGGCGTTCGTCGAGTCCGTCGAGGCGGCGCCAGCGACGCGCGGCGTCGGCCGCGGCGGCCAGGCCGACGACGACGATCGCGATCATGAAGCCGCGTTCGATCGAGTCGAGCTGATCGACCCACCACTCGCTCTCCACCGCGAGCGGCATGACCGACGGGCCATCCGGCCACGGATACGGGTCGGTCCACCGTTCGAGTACGAAGCCGACCGTGACCGCCGTGCCGGCCGCGAGACCGACCCGGCCGACGAGGTCGAGCGGTCGCCGACGAACGAGCCATGGCGCCACCAGGATCAGGCCGAGCGTGCCCGGGATCCACGCCCAGCTCTGCGCCGACGAGAACAGGGCGAGCGCCGGCAGACCTGGGTGATCGGGTTGGAACTGGGTCCACTGCGACGACGCCGCGGCCACCGCTCCGCCCAGCGCGGTGACCACGACGATCCACACGACCGGGCGATCGATCCGTGTCAGCAGCACCCACCCCACGGCGCCGTAGACCAACGCGTCGGCCAAGTCGACGAGGAAGTACCACTGGCCCACGTGCCACGGTGGCTGCACCGCTGCGTACAGCCCGATCGCCGCGGCGGCGATCGCGTACGTGACGACCAACAGGACCGTGGCGACCACGGGGTGACCGTCGCCGTCGACCCGATCGGCCCCGTCGTCCGAGAGACCGAACGGCGGATCGATCGGCGGGTCGATCGAGGCGGGCTCGCGCCGAGGCTCAGCGGCGCGGGTCATCTTCGACCAACGACGGCGGCTGACGGTTCGTGGCACGGGATCGTACTCTCGGCGGGGCTGGGGGAACAGGCGGTTCGTCGGTCCCGTCAGGCCTCGACGGTGAGCGTGGTGACCATGCCGTGATCGGCGTGCGTGTCGGTCGGTGCGGCGTCCGGATCCGGCTGCTCCCCGTTCTCCGCGACCGGCAGCGTGCAGATCACCAGATACGAGCCCGGCTCGAGGTCGACCAGGGTCGTGGCGGCGGCACCGGGCTGCTCGACGAACACCAAGCCGACCGGCCTGGCCTGCTGCATCAGCTGCTCCATCGGCAGATCGCGCAGCTCGTCGGCCGGCTGACCGTCCGCACCCGTGAGGATGATCAGCTCGTGCGGTTGCCCGGACGCAGTGTCGTTCGCCAACCGCACCGCCACCCGACCCGACGAGATCGACGCCGGGAGCCCGTCGAAGGCGTAGTCGATGCCGGACACGTCGAGCGCGACGACGGAGTCGCAGTCCTCGAACACCGCGGCACCGACGCGTTCGTTGGCGGCGGCGAACTCCGGCGTCGACATGGCGCTCGGATCGTCGCTCTGGAACGCGGCGACCACGACGCCGACGTCCTCGTCGAGCGAGTCGGGCGCGGCGTCGCCGAACGCGACGGCTGTCGCGCCGAGTTCGCTCGGATCGCCGAAGAAGCCGGCCTGGAGGTCGGCATACCGGTCGCACGCCGCGGTCGACATCGAGTCGGCGTCGTCGCCGCAGGCCGTGGCGATCGTGGCGAGCAACAGCGCACCGCCGACGAGGCGGGCGCGGGAACGGGTGGGGGACATGGTGATTCCTTTCGTCGAGCGGACGGTCCGGCTCGGCGGCTCCACGATCCGACGCCCGGTGTCCCTCGGCCCAGTGGACCGTGTCCCGGGACGCCGGGAGATCCGTCCGGGACAATCGACGGCTCGTCGGTCGTGTCGCCGTCCACCGGAGCCGGACGCACATCGGTGTGCCGCCGCTCGCCGCACCGCGCCGACCCGGGACACGCCGACCCGGCGGCGAACCGGACCGGAACCGGGTGGGGGTCGGAGGCGTCCGAACGACCCGACTCGACGGATCGACCGGCGAGCGCCACGGGCCCTGCCCACCCACGAAAGGAACCACCCATGACCCGAATCATCAGTGCCATCGCCGCCGGACTCCTGTTCATCGGAACGACCGGCTGCGGCACCGACGACGACGCCGACCGCGACCCGGTCGTCGA
>JBPEWX010000427.1:0-3757 GCA_052032235.1 Ilumatobacter sp.
CCGGTTCGACGTCGGTGCTCCGGTGATCAGCTGGCAGGGGCTCCCATGATCGCCTTCGTCTCGAGGAACTCCTCGAGGCCGAGGCTGCCCCACTCGCGGCCGTTGCCCGACTGCTTGTAGCCGCCGAACGGCGCCTGGAAGTCGGGCCCTGCACCGTTCACGTGCATGTTGCCGGTCCGGATACGGCGGGCGATCGCCATGGCGCGCTCCGGGCTGCCCGACACGTAGCCCGACAGTCCGTAGGGTGTGTCGTTGGCGATGCGCACGGCGTCGTCATCGTCGTCGTAGCCGATGATGACGAGGACCGGACCGAAGATCTCCTCCCGAGCGATCCGCATGTCGTTGGTGACGTTCGCGAACAGCGTCGGGCGGATGTAGTAGCCGGCGTCGAGCCCCTCGGGGCGACCGGTGCCGCCGGCGACCAGGGTCGCGCCCTCGTCGATGCCGGCCTGGATGAGATCCTGGATCTTGTTCCACTGCACCTCGGACACGACCGGGCCGATCGTGGTGCCGTCCTGCGACGGCGGGCCGACGACGACGGCCTCCATCGCCGCCTTGGCGATCTCGGCTGCCTCGTCCATGCGGCTCTTCGGGACGAGCATGCGAGTGGCCGCGTTGCACGACTGGCCCGAGTTCATGCACATGCCGAACGCGTCGCGACCGATCGCCTCGGCGAAGTCGGCGTCGTCGAGGATGATGTTGGCCGACTTGCCGCCGAGCTCCTGGGCGACCCGCTTGACGGTCGGCGCAGCGTTCTTGGCGACCTCGATCCCGGCGCGGGTGGAACCGGTGAACGACATCATGTCGACACCGGGATGGCCCGACATGTACGAGCCGACGCCGGCGCCGTCACCGTTCACCAGGTTGAACACGCCGGCGGGCACACCGGCGTCGTGGAGGATCTCGGCGAAGATGATCGCGTTCAGCGGCGCGACCTCCGACGGCTTGAGCACCATGGTGCAGCCGGCGGCGAGCGCGGGCGCGACCTTGCACGAGATCTGGTTGATCGGCCAGTTCCAGGGTGTGATCATGCCGACCACGCCGATCGGCTCCTTGACCAGCAGTGAGTTGCCGAGCCGCTCCTCGAACTCGAAGCTCGGCAGGATCGCGGCCGTGGTGGCGAAGTGGGCGAGGCCGCTGGCCGCCTGGGCGGCCTTGGCGAGTCCGAGCGGCGCACCCATCTCGGCGCTGATCGCCTCGGCCAGGTCGTCGGCGCGAGCGCCGATCAGCTCGGTCACCTTGTTGAGGATCGCGGTGCGCTCCTCGATCGAGGTCTGCGACCACGACTCGAAGGCGCGCTGGGCGGCGGTGACCGCCGCGTCGACGTCGGCCTGGCCGCCGAGGGCGATCGTGGCGATGGGTTGCTCGGTCGCCGGATCGATGACCTCGAGGGTGTCGCCGGTGGACGACTCGACCCACTGGCCGTCGATGTAGAACTTGGTCGCGTTCGGGGAGATCTCCATGGGGGCCGACACTACGGCCGGCGACCGGTGCGTGCGGAGTCGGCCGTCGTGGCCGCCGTCGTCAATCGTCCGCGTCGTCGGTCGAGATGCGGAGCAGATCGTCGGCGGCGCCGTCGACGAACACCTCCGTCACCCGTTCGTCGACGTCGTCCCACTCGGTGCGCAGCGCACGCGACATCACGCCGTGCATCATGTACAGCGACGCGACATAGGTCAACTCGAGCAACTCGCGGTCGGAGAAGTGCTCCCGCAATCGGTCGAACAGGGCGTCGGGCACACGGCCCAGGTCGTACACGAGGCAGTCGGTGTAGGCGAGCACGAGGCGGTCGACGTCGTCGAAGCAGTCGGCGGCCGACCAGTGCGGGATCGCGGCGATCTGTTCGTCGGTTGCCCCGAGCCCCCGCAGGGCCTTGCAGTGTTGAGAGAACACGAACCGGCTCTGCGTCGCATAGCCGGCGCGCGCCTGTGCCCACTCGCGCAGCTTCGGGTCGAGGCTCGCCGACCGGTACACGCCGAACCCGTGTACGGCGTGCTCGAACACCTTGCTGTCGTTGGCGAACACGGTCCACCAGTCGCCGGGTGTTCCGGTCGAGGTACCCGGTTCGACCGTCGGGTCGCGGTCGCCGAACAGCAGCCCGTACATCGACTCGACGAGCGGGTCGGTGTTGTCGGCGCGGGAGACGGGATCGAGGCGGGGCACGGTCAGGCCGAGATCGGACGGGCGGGAGCGTGGCGGACGTCGTCGGCCGTGAGCGGACGCTGCCAGGCGGCGAACTCGAGCAGGATGCCGTCGGGGTCCATGAAGTAGACGGAGCGGACGAACACGCCGTCGTGTTGCTCGGCCGCGATGCCGAACTCGGAGTCGTCGTGGTTCGCGACGTCGGTGCAGTCGACGCCGGCCGCCCGCAGCCGGTCGACGTAGTCGTCGATCCGATCGGCCGGCACGTCGAAGGCGACGTGGTTCATCGAGCCGTGCGCCGTGACGAAGTCGCCGCCGTCGACCCGCCCCGCCGGCGACGCGATGCCGGGGGCGCGTGGCGGCGCGTCGGGGAACCAGAAGAACGCCAGCGAATCGCCGCCGCCACAGTCGAAGAAGAAGTGCTGCCCACCCCCGGGTAGCTCGATCGTCTTCGTGAGCGGCATGCCCAGCACGCCCTCGTAGAAGTCGACCGTGCGGCCCATGTCCTCGCACACCAGCGCGAGGTGGTTGATCCCCCGGAACTCGAACTCGCTCATCGCAGGATTGTGCGCACCCGGCGACGGACCGTCAAGCGCGGACGTCGTTTCCGACGGTTCGGTCCGCGTCGAGGATGGGTACCGTGAACGAAGCGTGAGCGATCCCTCGAGTACCACCCCGTCCCGCGCGGCCTGGAAGCCGCTGCTGGCGCTGTTGCGTCGCCAGTGGCTGGGATTGGCGCTCGGGGTGGGGGTCGGGCTGCTGTGGACGCTCGGCAAGATCGCCGTTCCCCAGTTGGTGCGGCTCGCCATCGACCGATCGATCGAAGGCGCCGAGAGTGCTTGGGGCTGGGCCGTGCTGATCGCACTCGCCGGTCTCGTGACCGGCACGTTCACCGCCGCCCGCCGGTACGTCGCGTTCTCGCAGAGCCGTCTCGTCGAACGACGGCTGCGGGAACGGCTCCTCGATCACATCCTCTGCCTCCACATCGGCTACCACGACCGGGCCCAGACCGGCCAGCTGATGAGTCGGGCGTCGAGCGACCTCAACCAGATCCAGGCGTTCGTCGTGATGATCCCTCTCACCGTGTCGAACCTCTTCCTCGTCGCAGTCGTCACGATCGTGCTGTTCTCGATGAACGCCTCGCTCGCCCTGTTCGCACTCCTCCCGTTGCCGTTCCTCCTCGTCAACGCCCGCACGTTCTCCACCCGGATCCATCCGGCCGTCCGTGCGGTCCAGCAGGAGCAGGCGCAACTCGCCACGGTCGTCGAGGAGACCGTCGCCGGCGTGCGCGTCGTGAAGGGCTTCGGTGCCGAACCCGTCCAGGCCGACAAGCTCGCCGCCGAAGCCGACGACATCAGGAACGTCTCGCTCGACGCGGCACGGATCCGGGCGATGCACCTGCCGATCAACGAACTCCTCCCGTCGATCGGTCTCATCGCCGTCCTCGGTTTCGGCGGCTATCAGGTCATCAACGGTGAGATGCAGCTCGGTGAGCTCGTGGCGTTCAACATCTACGTCCAGATGCTCGTGTGGCCGCTGCGCACGATCGGCATGACGGTGGCCTGGGCGCAACGGGCGACCGCCGCGCTCGAACGCGTCGACGAGGTGATGAGCG
>JBPEWX010000428.1:0-1909 GCA_052032235.1 Ilumatobacter sp.
TGCCGGCTCGACCGGTGGTGACATCGGCACGAACGACGTGATCGCTTCGATCCCGCTGGCCGGTGGTCAGGACTCGGTCGACAACGACTTCGCTGAACTGACGGGAGCGATCTCGGGTTCGGTCGTCGACGACTTCAACAACGGCATCGCGGGTGTCGAGATCGTCCTGTCGGGGACCGATGTGAACGGTGATCCGGTGTCGGCGTCGACGACGACCGACGCGAACGGTGACTACGTCTTCGACGGCCTGCTGGCCGGTACGTACGAGGTGACCGAGACGCAGCCGACCGGTTACGGCGACGGTGTCGAGACGGCTGGTTCGACCGGTGGTGACATCTCGACCAACGACGTGATTGCTGCGATTCCGCTGGCCGGTGGTCAGGATTCGGTCGACAACGACTTCGCGGAGACGACGGGTTCGATCACGGGCACCGTCGTGGTCGACGGCGACGGCGACCCGATCGCGGGTGTCGAGATCGTCCTGACCGGTTCTGACGCCAATGGCGACCCCGTGTCGCTGACGACGACGACCGATGCGAACGGTGACTACAGCTTCGACAACCTGCTCGGCGGCGACTACGTCGTCACCGAGACCCAGCCCGACGGCTACGGCCAGGGCGCCACCAACGGCGACGACACCGAAGCCGTGATGCTCCCGGCGGGCGACGACGCCGTCGTCGACTTCTCGGAGGCCACCGGTTCCATCTCGGGTTCCGTCGTGGACCAGAACGGCGACCCGATCGAGGGTGTCGAGGTGGCACTGGCCGGCACCGATGTGAACGGCGATCCGGTGTCGCTGACCACCTCGACCGACGCCGATGGCGACTACCGCTTCGACGACCTGCTGGCCGGTGACTACACCGTCACCGAGACCCAGCCGTCCGGGTTGCTCGACGGCCCGGAGACGGTCGGCTCGACCGGTGGTGACATCAGCACGAACGACGTCATCGCCGACATTCCGCTCGCCGGCGGTCAGGACTCCGTCGACAACGACTTCGCCGAGTACCGGCCGTCGGGGATCGCCGGCTCGGTCGTCGACCAGGACGACATCGGCATCGCTGACGTCACCCTGACGCTCACCGGTACCGACGTGAACGGTGACCCGGTGTCGCTGTCGACCACGACCGACGCCGACGGCAACTACCTCTTCGGTGACCTCCTCCCCGGCACGTACACGGTGACCGAGACCCACCCGTCGGGATACCTCGACGGCCACGAGGAAGCCGGTTCCACCGGTGGTGACATCAGCACGAACGATGTGATCGCCGACATCCCGCTGCAAGCGGACGAGTCGTCGTACGGGCACGACTTCCACGAGTTCGTTCCTGCGTCGATCGAGGGGTCGGTGTTCGTGGACGGCGACGGTGAACCGATCCCCGGCGTGGTGATCACGCTGACGGGAACCGACGTCAACGGTGACCCGGTGTCGCTCACGACGACCACCGATGTGGACGGCAGCTACTCCTTCGTCGATCTGCTCCCGGGCGACTACGTCGTCACCGAGACGCAGCCCGATGGGTACGGCGCCGGAGTCATCACCCCGGGCAACTCGATCGCGATCGAGCTCGCCGGTGGCGACGAGTCGACCGGCAACGACTTCTCGGAGTCGACCGGTTCGATCTCGGGCACCGTCACCGACGACCTCGGTCGTCCGCTCGCCGACGTCGAGATCACCCTCACGGGTACCGATGTCAACGGCGACCCGGTCGACATGGTGACCACGACCGACGGCGTCGGCGACTACACCTTCGTGGATCTCATCGGTGGCGACTACACCGTGATCGAGACCCAGCCGAACGGGTACGGGCCCGGCGGTTCGGCCGCCGGCTCCACCGGTGGCGCTGACGGCGTCAACGACATCGTCGGCATCGAGCTCCCGGGTGGGGTCGACTCCGTCGACAACGACTTC
>JBPEWX010000429.1:0-12850 GCA_052032235.1 Ilumatobacter sp.
ACCGTCTACACCGACGACGGCAACCTGTCGTCGACGATCCCCGCCGACGGAACCGGCCTGACCGTCGACGGCACGACCGTCACCTACGAGGGCACCTTCTCCACCCCGTCCGGCGATCAGGCGGGCACGGCCACCGCCACCTGCTGACCGACCCCGCCGGGTTTCGCGAGCCTGCCCGGCGGGCATGGTTGCGGCATGAGCCGTCTGTTCAAGACCGTCGCCAACCCGTTCAGTCGGACGGCGCTGATCATGTTCGCGTGGACACACCGACGCACGATCATGCGCTGGGGGCGATCGTTCTGGACCGAGCTGACCCAGCCGGGGCGGATCGATCCGAAACGGGTCGCCGTGATCGGCAAGGTGCTGTGGGCGATCACCCGCGACCCGCAACTCGCCGGGGCACGCCAGCTCAGGCACGTTCGCCTCGACGACGATCGCCTCGTGATCGACGCGTCGGCGCGTTGGAAGGGGCGAGCCCGACTGGTCGACACGTTGAGCGACGTCGACGGCGTCAACGTGATCACCGACGAACGTGGCCGCGTGCTGAGCGGCTCGATCGACACGACCGCCGCCTGAGCACCGACGACGCTCAGCGAGGCGGCATGCGGATTGCGCCGTCGAGGCGCAGGTTCTGACCGTTGAAGTAGCTGTTGCGGACCAGTTCGAGCACGAGCGAGCCGAACTCCTTCGGGTCGCCGAGCCGCTTCGGGAACGGCACCGACGCCGACAGGTTCGACAACACCTTCTCGGGCACCCCGAGCATCGGTGGTGTCGCGAAGATGCCGGGCATGATCGAGTTGACCCGGATTCCCTCGTTCATGAGGTCGCGGGCCATCGGGAGCACGAGACCGTTCACCCCGGCCTTGCATGATCCGTAGGCGACCTGCCCCACCTGTGCGTCCTGCGCGGCGACCGACGCGGTGAGCGTGATGACGCCGCGCTCGCCGTCGTCGCCGAGCGGTTCGGCGTGCTCGCACATGCCGAGTGCCGACAACGACGCCATCCGGTAGCTCGCCACCAGGATGCCCTCGGCCGACAGCGCGAACGCCTCGGTCGACAGCCGCTTGTAGCCACCGTTCTCCCGGTCGCGACCGACGGTCTTGCCACCGCGTGACACCTGGGCGCAGTGCACCAGGATCCGCTCCTGCCCGAACGCCGACCGGGCCTGGGCGAACCCGTCGACGACGTTGTCCTCGTCGAGGATGTCGACCCGGCAGAACAACCCGCCGATCTCGTCGGCGACCGCCTGGCCGCCGTCCGCGTTGACATCGAAGATCGTGACCTTCGCGCCGGCTGCTGCCAAGGCACGAGCACTCGCACGCCCGAGTCCCGACGCCCCACCGGTGACGATCGCCGCCGTTTCCCCCTGCTGAATCTCCATCACCCGAACCTAAGCGAATGCCTGAACAGTTTGCGCACCGGGTGCGCACACTGTTCACGCGTTCGTCGATTGGCGGTGGGTGGGGGCCGGGTCGGGGAGGTGGGCGAGGAGGCGGACCGCGGCGCGGCCGTCGGGCGCCCATCCGTCGGCCTCGAGCACCCTTGCCACGTCGTCGTTGCGGACGGCCTGACCGCCCACGATGATCGGAACACGTGGCACCACGCCACGAACGGCTGCGATGGCTGCCGACGCAGCATCGAGTTGGTCGACGGTGGTGACGCCGATGCCGACGGCGTGGAGCCGTTCGGCTCGAGCGGCGGCGTCGGCGAACACGGCTGGCGCGACGTCAGCGCCGAGTTCGACGACGTCGAACCCTTCCAGCCGGACGAGGTCGGCGAGGATCGAGATCGGCAGCTGGTGCTGTTCACCGGCCGGCGCGCCCAGGACGACCGTGCCGCGTCGGCGCCCTGGTCGGCGGAAGCGGGCGCCGAGTCGTGCGACGAGGCGTTCTGCGACCACCGTCGCAGCGGGCCAGGCGGCCGGTCCGAGCTCGCCGCGACCGCTGCGCCGGTCGATCTCGGCGAGCGCGGCGCCGATCATGTCGAGGAAGCAGAAGGCGGCGTCGCGACCGGCGGCCAGGGCACGTTCGATCAGATCCCAGGCCATCGGTTCGTCATGAGCCAGGAGCGCGAGGACGAGCCGGTCGGACCAGTCGACGTCGGCGATGGGTTCGGTCTCGGCGTCGGGTCGGTTGCGGCGCTGCTCGAAGCGCTCGAGTGCAGCGGCGTCGACACGCCAGTTCGTTCCGTCGCGCCAGGCCGGCAACTGCCCCTGACGCACGTACTTGTAGGCCGTCATGTAGTGCACGCCGAGCCGCGTCGCGACCTGCTTCAGGTTCAGGTCGTCGTCGGCCGGAGCGGTCACCGAACCGACCGTAGCCGCCCCGGGACGGCGAGTTCGCCGTCGTGGTTTAGCGCTGAAAGCAGTGCGGCGAACGCCCTTGACGACGGCGGGACTACATCGGTGTAATGCACATCCCCCACCCAACATCTGGTGGTGTCGTGCCGAGCCGCCATCGGTCCAGCACCAGATGTTGTGGTGGCTGATCGACCGCACGACACCGCACCACCACCGAGGAGCACCACCCATGACCGTGACCGACGAGATCCGATCGCCCAACCTGGCGGCCATCAGCGCCGCCGGGAGCGCGGCCGTCGACACCGAGGGGATGCGGGTCCGGAAGCGCAACGGATCGCTGGAGCCGGTCGACGTCAACAAGATCGTCAACTCGATCGCCAAGGCTGCGCAGGGCCTCCGCGGCGTCGACCCGATGCGCGTGGCGACCCGGACGATTTCCGCGTTGTCCGACGGCGCGACCACTCGGGAGCTCGACGAGTTGTCGATCCGCACCGCAGCAGGCCTGATCGTCGAGGAGCCGGCCTATTCGCGTCTGGCGGCGCGGCTGCTCGCCACCGTGATCGACAAGGAGGTGCGCAACCAGAACGTGCCGTGGTTCTCGGAGTCGATCGCGGTCGGCCACGCCGCCGGCGTCATCTCCGACGAGGTGTACGCCTTCGTCGAGGCCAACGCCCCCGAGCTGAACGCTGCGATCGACACCGACCGCGACCGCCGCTTCGAGTTCTTCGGCCTGAGAACGGTGTACGACCGCTACCTGCTCCGTCACCCCGAGACCCGCCAGGTGTTCGAGGCGCCGCAGTACTTCTTCATGCGCGTCGCATGCGGCCTGTCGACCGACGTCGACGAGGTCGTCGCCTTCTACGAGCTGATGTCGTCGCTGGCGTACCTGCCGTCGAGCCCGACCCTGTTCAACTCGGGCACCCGACATTCGCAGATGTCGAGTTGCTACCTGCTCGACTCGCCCGAGGACAGCCTCGAGGGGATCTACGACCGCTACGCCGACATCGCCAAGCTGTCGAAGTTCGCCGGCGGCATCGGCGTCGCCTGGAGCCGCGTCCGGTCGAAGGGCAGTCTGATCGAGGGCACGAACGGCCTTTCGAACGGCATCGTGCCGTGGCTGCGAACCCTCGACTCGTCGGTCGCCGCCGTCAACCAGGGTGGTCGCCGCAAGGGCGCCGCGTGCGTCTACCTCGAGTCGTGGCACGCGGACATCGAGGACTTCCTCGAACTGCGCGACAACACCGGCGACCACGCCCGCCGCACCCACCACCTGAACATCGCGAACTGGGTCCCCGACCTGTTCATGGAGCGGGTCGAGAAGGACTGGATGTGGTCGTTGTTCGACCCGAAGAAGGTGCCCGAGCTCGTCGACCTGTACGGCGACGAGTTCACGGCCGCCTACCAGGCCGCGGAGGAGGCCGGTCGCTTCGAGAAGCAGGTGCCGGCCCGCCAGCTGTACTCGCGGATGATGCGCACGCTCGCCCAGACCGGAAACGGCTGGATGACGTTCAAGGACGCGGCCAACCGCACGTGCAACCAGACCGGCTCCACGAACGCCGACGGGTCGCCCCGGGTCGTGCACCTGTCGAACCTGTGCACCGAGATCCTCGAGGTGACCGACCAGGAGAACACGGCGGTCTGCAACCTCGGCTCGCTCAACCTCGGCGCCTACGTGACGAGCGGCGAGGCGCCCGGCTTCGACTTCGAGCGGTTGGGGCAGGCGGTCCGCCAGGTCGTGCCGCTGCTCGACCGGGTGATCGACATCAACTTCTACCCGACGCCCGAAGCCGCCCACTCGAACAGCGTGTGGCGTCCGGTCGGCCTCGGCCTGATGGGGCTGCAAGACGTCTTCTTCCGACTCGGGCTCCCGTTCGACGCCCCCGAAGCCGAGGCGCTGTCGACCCGGATCAGCGCCCACATCTACTTCCACGCACTGTGGGCCTCGACCGATCTCGCCGCCGAGTTCGGGCCCCACGAGGCGTTCTCGGGAACCCGTGCCGCACGAGGCGACCTGCAGTTCGACCTGTGGGGCGCCGCCCCGCCCGCCGAGCTCGACTGGGACACGTTGCGGGGCCGCATCGACGAGCACGGTCTGCGAAACAGCCTCCTGGTCGCGATCGCGCCGACGGCGACGATCGCATCGATCGCCGGCTGCTACGAGTGCATCGAACCGCAGGTGTCGAACCTGTTCAAGCGCGAGACGCTGTCGGGCGAGTTCATGCAGGTCAACCGCTACCTCGTCGCCGAACTGCAGGCGCTCGGTCTGTGGGACGAGCAGATGATCGCGGAGGTCAAGCGGTCGGAGGGGTCGATCCAGCACATCGAACGGATCCCCGAAGCGCTGCGCACTCGCTTCCGCACGGCGTGGGAGATCCCGCAGCGCCGCCTGATCGACATGGCCGCCGCCCGCGGCGCCTTCATCGACCAGAGCCAGTCGTTGAACCTGTTCATGGAGACCCCGACGATCGGCAAGCTTTCGTCGATGTACCTGCACGCGTGGAAGCAGGGCCTCAAGACGACGTACTACCTGAGGAGCCGTCCGGCGACCCGCATCAACCAGGTCACCTCCGGCGGCCCGCCGTCGACCGGCCCCGGCGGTGGTGAGCCAGCTGCGACGTTCACCGACGAGGAGGCAATCGCCTGCTCGCTCGAGAACCCCGAAGCCTGCGAGGCGTGCGACTGATGAGTGCCACCGAACGACTCCTCGACGTGTCGACCCCGGCGACGGAGACGACCGCGGCGGCAGGGGTGCCGGATGCCCGGCTCAGCCCGCTCTCGTCCGCTCGACCGAACAACATCCTCGACCCCGGCTTCGATCTGACGTTGCGGCCGATGCGATACCCGGCCTTCTACGACATGTACCGAGACGCCATCAAGAACACGTGGACCGTCGACGAGATCGACTTCTCCGACGATCTCGTCGATCTCGACCGCAAACTGCTGCCCGCCGAACGGCACCTGGTGTCTCGGCTCGTGGCCTTCTTCGCGACCGGTGACTCGATCGTGGCGAACAACCTGGTGCTCAACCTGTATCAGCACATCAATGCACCCGAAGCCCGGATGTATCTGTCGCGGCAGCTGTACGAAGAGGCGCTGCACGTGCAGTTCTACCTCACCCTGCTCGACAACTACATCCCCGACATGGCCGAGCGCGAGGCGGCGTTCGCCGCGGTGGAGAACATCCCGTCGATCCGCAAGAAGGCCGAGTTCTGCTATCGCTGGATCGACTCGATCGGCGATCTCGACCGGCTCGAGAACCGCGACGATCGTCGCCAGTTCGTGCTCAACCTGATCACGTTCGCCGCGAGCATCGAGGGGCTCTTCTTCTTCGCCGCGTTCGCCTACGTGTACTTCCTCCGCTCGAAGGGTCTGTTGAACGGTCTCGCCGACGGCACCAACTGGGTGTTCCGCGACGAGTCGTGCCACATGAACTTCGCGTTCGAGGTCGTCGAAACCGTGCGGAAGGAAGAGCCCGATCTGTTCGACGACCGCATGGAGGCCGACGTGAGGGCGATGCTGCGCGAGGCGGTCGACTGCGAACTCCAGTTCGCGCAGGACGTGCTCGCCGAGGGGGTGCCGGGAATGTCGCTCAACGACACACGCGAGTACCTGCAGTACATCGCCGACCTACGTCTCGCACAGCTCGGCTACCAGCCCGAGTTCGGATCGAAGAACCCGTTCCCGTTCATGGAGCTGCAGGACGTGCAAGGGCTCTCGAACTTCTTCGAGCGCACCGTGTCGTCGTACCAGGTCGGTGTCTCCGGCGACGTGGCCTTCGACGAAGACTTCTGAGGCGAAGGCGTGAACAGTTTGCGCATCGGGTGCGCAAACTGTTCACGCATTCGTCGGGCGGGGCATGATGCGGGGCGTGGTGGCGTCGACGACCATCGGACCCGAGCTCGACTGGCGGCTGGCCATCGCGGTCGGCGTGCTCACGGCGCTCGCCGTCGCTGCGTCGTGGATCGGTCGGCTCGGCACGGCGCTGCCGAGTGTGCGAGCCGTCGCTCGAGCCATCCTGCAGCTGTTGGTGGTGGCCTTGGTGGTCACCGCGGCGCTCGAACACGTGTGGTCGTCGCTGCTGTTCGTCGCGTTCATGTTCGGCGTCGCGACGTTCACGGCGTCGGGCCGTGTCGACGCTCGCTCGTCGACCCATTGGATCGCAGCGTCGATCGGCGCCGGCGCCGTCCCGGTGTTGCTGGTCGTGTTCGGACTCGGCGCTGCCCCGTTCGAACCGCCGACCATCGTCGCGATCTGCGGGATCGTCATCGGGAACGCCATGACCGGGTTCACGCTGATGGGCCGTCGGTCGTTGGCGGCATTGCGGGAACGGTTCGGCGAAGTCGAGGCGGCGCTGTCGCTCGGGTTCGTGCGACGCCGGGCGATGGCGCTCGTGGTCGACCACGACCGTCCCGAGGCGTTGGTGCCGGTGCTCGACCAGACCCGCACGGTCGGCCTCGTCTCGTTGCCCGGTGCGTTCATCGGTGTGCTGCTCGGTGGTGGCAGTGCCGCGGACGCGGCGGCCGCACAACTGATCGTGCTCGTCGGGCTGGTCGCCGCGCAGACGATCACGATCGTCGTCGGCGCCCGCTTGGTTGCTGCCGGTCGGATCCTCGACCACGAGCTTCGCGAACGGCTGCCGACCGCGTGAGCGGTCTACCCTCGGCGCCGTGAGGGTCGTCAGCCTGGTGCCGTCCGCCACCGAAACACTGACGGCGTGGGGCGTCGAGCCGGTCGCGTGCACACGGTTCTGTGAGCGACCCGACCTGCTCCACGTCGGCGGGACCAAGAACCCCGACATCGACGCCATCGTCGGGCTGGCGCCTGATCTCGTCGTCGTCGATCGGGAGGAGAACCGACGCGAAGACGCCGAGGCGCTCGAGGCCGCCGGACTCGAACTCGTGGTACTCGACGTGCGGTCGCTCGATCGGCTCCACGACGAGTTGTCGGTGCTCGCCGAGGCCGTCGGGGTGTCGGCACCCGATCCTGTCTCCGACTCGTACCCGCCGCTCGAACTGCGAGCGTTCGTTCCGATCTGGCGACGACCGTGGATGACGATCGGTGGCGACACCTTCGGCTCGTCGATGTTGCGCCGGCTCGGTGTCGAGAACGTGTTCGACGACGCCCCCGATGACTATCCGAGCGTCGAACTCGACGCCGTCGCCGCGCTCTCGCCCGACGTGGTGCTGGTGCCGTCGGAACCGTACGTGTTCACCGACGAACACCTCGGCGAGCTCGCCGTCGTCGCCCGCACCGTGCGCGTCGACGGGCAGGACCTGTTCTGGTGGGGAGCACGCACCACCGACGCGCTCGACCGTCTGCATCGCAGCCTGCGCGACGCCGCCGGTTAACTCGCTTCGTCGCGCAGCCGGATGTCGCTCTTCTGATCCGGATAGCGGCCGTGCTTGTCGGCGTAGAACGACCGGATCAGGTCCATGTCTGCCGCCACGTCACCGGTCGGCGTGATCAGCGGACCGAAGCCGCCGACCTTTCTCGAGTAGTCGAGGTAGCTGCACAGGATCGGCACCTCGGCGCCGTGAGCGATCCGGTAGAAGCCCGACTTCCAGTGGTCGGAGCGACTGCGTGTGCCCTCGGGCGGGACGACGAGTGCGAAGTCGTCCCGCTCGGCGAATGCGTCGGCCATCTGGGCGACCAATCGGTTCGGCTCGCTCCGCGCGACCGGAACACCACCGAGCCGTTTCAGGAACCATCCCATCGGACCCCGGAACAAGCTCTCCTTGCCGAGCCAATGGATCGACAACCCGGTCTGGAACGCCATCAGCATCATCAAGGGGAAGTCCCAGTTCGAGGTGTGGGGTGCTGCGATCAGCACGAACCGGTGCGGTGTCGGCGGTTGGCCCTCGGTGCGCCACCCGACGAGGCGGAGCAGACGACGGGCGAGACGTTGGCGAAGGGTCATGCGGTCCTCGGGTCGGGTCGCTCGACGCTAGCCCCACGGTGGGCGGGATCGGGCGGGTGCGTGGTCTCGTCGGCGGTCGGGCGGTACCGTGGTGGGGTATGTCCGTACACGTCGTTCCCGCACGACGCGTCCGGTTCCTCGCCGTGATCGCCGCCTGCCTCACGGTGCTGTGGCCGTCCGTCGCATCCGCCCACACCGACTTCGAGTCGTCGACGCCGAGCGACGGTGTGACGGTCGAGGGGCCGTTGAGCGAGATCGTCATCCGATTCACCAACCCGGCCGAACCCGCCGGTGAGGGGTTCGAGCTGCTCGAGCCGTCGGGTGCGGTTCGGCAACCGACGGCGATCGATCCGACGGACGGCACCGAGTTCGTCCTGACCTACGATCCGCCGCTCGACGCAGGCACGTACGGACTCCGCTGGCAGGTACGTGCGGGCGATGCTCATCCGATCGACGGCTCGTTCAGCTTCACCGTCGATGTCCCCGTCCCGGCGACCACGGCACCGGCCACGACGACGCCTCCCACGACCACGCTGCCGGCGACCGCGCCGCCAGCGACCACGTCGCCGTCGACCGCGATCCCGCCGACGACGCTCGCGCCCACCGACGTCACGCCGCCCACGACCGAGGCGGTGGCACCGGTCTCCGACACGACCGTGCCACCCGCCGCGCTCGACGAGTTCCTGGCCGGTGACGACTCGATCGCCGACGACGCTGCATGGGTCGGACGAGTCGGCCGCACGTTCACCTTCCTCGGCCTGATCTTCGGCCTCGGCACCGTCGCTGCGCTCGTCTGGGTGATCCGCGGCCGTCGCGACGAAATCAGCGCCGAACTCAACTGGGTGCGGCTCGCGGGACTCGCTGTGGCGCTGGGCGGCCTCATCGAATGGGCCGGTCTGCACATGACGCACGACGCCGTCGCCACGGAGCTGCTCCAGACCAAAGCGGGCATCGCCGTCGCCCTGAAGATCGTCGGCGGCCTGGCGGTCCTGATCGGGTTCCACCCCGGTGCGGGCGAGATCGTCGCGCCCGGCCGCTCGCTCTCTGCGGCGACCCTGACCGGCGACGACGTGGCATCCGACCCCCGAACGGCAGGATCGAAGTGGGTGCCGACGACCTCTGCCGCGATCGGATTGCTCGGCTTCGCGCTGGTGTTGGTGTCGTTCTGGTTCGACGGTCACACCGTCAGCCGCGGCTGGTGGCCGCTCCATGCAGCGGTCAACCTCGTCCACGTGCTCGCTGCGGCGGTGTGGGCGGGTGGCGTGTTCGCCATGACCACCATCGTGTTCATGCGGCGCCGAGCCGACCGGCCCACCGACACGGCCGCGATGGTCGTGCGCTTCTCGTCGGTTGCTGCGGTGTCGTTGGCCGCCGTCACCGTCGCCGGAGCGATCATGGCGTACTCGATCCTCGAGGCCCCGGGCGACCTGTTCGACACACCGTGGGGCCGCGTGCTGCTGGCCAAGACCGCGGCGGTCGCGGTTGCCGCATCGCTCGGTGGCTACAACCACTTCCGGCTCCGGCCGGAGCTCGAGCGGCGCCCGGACGATCCGGCGCTCGCAACGTCGCTCCGTCGCACGCTGACGATCGAGTCCGGCGTGTTCGTCGTCATCGTGGTGTTGACGAGCTGGCTCGTCGCTGCGGCGACCTGACACACGACGACGGCTCGGTGTGCGGGCACCGATCGCGCCCGCACACCGTCCGGTCAGCCGACCGCCACGTCGAGACGCATACCGGCCTCCCAGTGCCCGGGTTCGTGGCAACCGATGACCGTCACGCCGGATGCTTCGAACGTGTGCGTGATCTCGCCGGACGCACCCGGTTCGACGACGACCGTCTGGGCGGGATCGTCACCGTGGTCGGGTTCCGACGTGCCGTGTGTGTCGTGTCCTTCGGCCTGCATCTCGGTGTGGTGTTCGAGTTGCTCCGCCTCGGTTCCGAACACGGCCTCGTGGCGCTGCATGCCGTCGTTCCGGAAGACGAACCGAACCGTCTCACCGGCGGCGACCTCGAGCCGAGAGGGCTCGAACGCGTTGTCGGTCATGACCACGTCGACGGTCCGGGTCTCGTCGTCGGGGGTCGATGTGGAGGCGCCGTCCGCCCCGCACGCGGCGAGCGTGAGGGTGGCGACGACGCCGATCGTGAAGCAGTGCTTCATGTCGTTCCTTTCGTGTGTCGTTCTGGTCGGGGTGATCAGAACGACCGTGGAACGGGCGGCTCCGGGGGGCGACACCGGTCGAGCGGTACCGCCGGTGCAGCGTCGGCGAGTGCCGTCGTGGTCGGGGTCGTCTCGACCTCGTCGGGGGACAGGTCGACCTCGACGAGACATCCTGCCGCGCCGTGGTGCGCGTGATCGTCCCCGGCGGTGGACTGGCCGTCGTGACGATGTTCGACGAGTTCGGAACCGTGGTGACGAGGGTGGCTTGCCTGGTCGGGTGCGGTGATCGCCGACGGCCTGCTCGCGACCGCTTCGGAGGCGCAGGCCAGCGCACCGCCGAAGACACCGACGAGCACTGCGATCAGGACCGCGGTCACGCCGTCGCGTCGCGGCCTGCGCTCGTGTGGAGCCATCGGCGGCAAGCTAGCGCCGTGCGACGGCGTTCAGGTCGCGGCGGAGCCCGGCGGTCGGCCCGGGAGATTTCGTGCGCTCACCTCTTGACCTTGACGTCGAGGGGAAGGTGTAGGACGGAGGCATGACACGACCGATGACCCGACCCGACAACGAACACGACGCTCACGCGCTGCCGCCGGACGATCCACGCGGCGGTCACCACGAACACCACGATCACCACGAACATCACGAACACGGCGGTCACGACGCCCACAGCGGGCACGACCCTGAGGTGTTCCGGCGATTGTTCTGGTGGAACCTGCTCCTGGCGATCCCCGTCATCGTCTTCTCTCACATGATCCAGGACTGGTTCGGCTACGAGATCGACACGGCGTGGGCGCCATGGGTGGCACCCGTCATCGGCACCGTGATCTTCGTCTGGGGCGGTCAACCGTTCCTGACCGGTGCCCGGCACGAGATCAGGAGCCGAAGTCCTGGCATGATGCTCCTGATCGCGCTGGCCATCTCGGTGGCGTACGTTGCGTCGCTCGCCAGCTCGTTGGGGTGGGGCGATCTCGACTTCTGGTGGGAACTGGCCGCATTGATCGTGGTGATGCTGCTCGGCCACTGGCAGGAGATGAAAGCGATCGGTCAGGCGCAGGGTGCGCTGGCGGCGTTGGCTCGTCTGTTGCCCGACACCGCCGAGCGGATCGACGACGGTGAACCGGTCGAGGTCGCCGTCGCCGACCTCCGGCCGGGTGACGTCGTGCTGGTGCGGCCCGGCGGCCGGGTGCCCGCCGATGGCGACATCGAATCCGGGCACGCGGCGATCGACGAGTCGATGATCACGGGCGAATCGAATCCGGTCGAACGCCATCAAGGTGATCGTGTCGTCGCAGGAACGGTGTCGACCGATCGGTCGATCCGCGTTGCGGTGACCGCCGTTGGCGACGACACGGCCTTGGCCGGGATCGAACGACTCGTCGAGGACGCTCAGCAATCACGCTCGCGGACACAGGCGCTGGCCGACCGCGCCGCGGCTGCGCTCTTCTACGTCGCCGTCAGCGCTGCGGTACTCACCCTGATCGGGTGGACGATCGCCGGCGACCCCTCCGACGGGGTCATCCGAATGGTGACGGTGCTCGTGATCGCCTGCCCGCACGCGCTCGGTCTCGCGATCCCGCTCGTGATCTCGATCACGACGGCGACGTCCGCCAAGGCCGGCATCCTGATCAAGGACCGGCTCGCGTTGGAGCAGATGCGTCACGTCGACGCCGTCCTGTTCGACAAGACCGGCACGCTCACCCGTGGCAACCACGCCGTGGTCGGCCGTCGAGCGGCCGACGGGTACGACGTCGACGAGATGATGCGCCTCGCTGCGGCGGCCGAGGCCGACAGTGAGCACCCGATCGCGAGAGCGATCGTGGCGGTCGGCGACGAGATCGACCAGGTTCCCACCGCGTCCGAGTTCGATGCCGTTCCGGGACGGGGTGTGACCGCCACCGTCGGCGGCCGCTCGGTCGCCGTCGGCGGGCCGGCGATGCTGGCACACGTCGGCGCCGAGGTCCCGGCCGACTTGATCGAACCCACCGAGGAATGGCGGGCGCGAGGGGGTGCGGTGCTGTACGTGATCGTCGACGGTGTCGTCGCCGGCGCACTCACGGTCGCCGACGAGACCCGGCCCGAGTCGCGAGCGGCCGTCGATGCGCTCCACGGACGCGGCGTCGATGTCGTGATGATCACCGGCGACGCCGAACAGGTCGCCGAAGCGGTCGCCCGCGAGCTCGGCATCGACGAGGTGATCGCGGAGGTCTTGCCCGAGCACAAGTCGAACCAGGTCGCAGCGCTCCAGGATCGCGGACGCACCGTCGCCATGGTCGGCGACGGCGTCAACGACGCTCCCGCGCTGGCCCGTGCCGAAGTCGGCATCGCCATCGGGGCCGGCACCGACGTCGCCATCGAATCCGCCGGTGTGGTGTTGGCGTCGAGCGATCCCCGAGCGGTCACCGGCGTGATCGATCTCTCACGTGCGAGCTACCGAAAGATGGTCCAGAACCTGGTGTGGGCGACGGCGTACAACGCC
>JBPEWX010000043.1:0-1659 GCA_052032235.1 Ilumatobacter sp.
GGCCCGGGCGCGACGTCCACATCGCCGTCACCGACCACGGAACCGGCATCGACGATCCGTTCTTCGAACTCCGGCCACCCGCTCCCGACGACGTCGGCGGCGCCGGACTCTGGATCGTCGGTCAACTCGCCGATCGCGTCGACAGCCGCATGCAGCCCGACGGCACCCACCGCGTCGTCGCCCGCTTCGCGCTCCCGGCCTGACGCACGGGCTACGCGGCCGACAGCACCGCTCGGGTGCCACCGCGGCGCCAGGCTCGCCACGCGCCGGTCGACCAGAGCGCCCACGCGACGAGCACCGGCTGGAAGAACAGGCGGGCGAATCGTTTGGCGTCGGTGTCGAGCCCGAACGCGTCGGTGCCCTCGACCCACTGGGCGATGTTGCCCGGGAAGATGACGACGAAGAACGCGGCGGCGATCCAGCCGACGAGCGCCCGATACCGACTGGCGAACACGAGGGCGAGCCCGAGCGTGATCTCGACGACGCCCGACAGGATCACGACGAGGTCGGCGTCGACCGGGAACCACTCGGGCACCTGCGCCTGGAACTCGTCGCGTTGGAACGTCAGGTGACCCGTCCCGGCGAACACGAGCGCACCACCGAGCAGCCAGCGGGCGACCGACCGGCCGGTGTCGAGCGAGCGGCTCATCGCCCGACCTCGGTGGCGTCGGTCGCCTCCGCAGCGTCGGCCTCGTCGAGTGCGCTCAGGAGTCGATCGAGGAGGCGGCGGAACTCGATCCCGTCCTCGACGCTCAACCCGGTCCGAACGGCGAGCGACATCGGCACGTCGGCGAGACGGTCCTGCAGGACATCGCCGTCGGCGGTCGCCGACACGAGCACTCGTCGCTCATCGGCCGGGTCGCGGTGGCGCTCGACGAGGCCCCGGGTCTCCAGTCGCTTGAGGAGCGGGGTCAGGGTGCCTGAGTCGAGACGCAGGCGCTCGCCGAGTTCGCCGACGGTCTGCGCGTCGGGCGACGCCCACACCGCCAGCATCGTCAGGTACTGCGGATAGGTGAGGTCGAACGGTTCGAGCAACGGCTGATACGCCTTCGTCATCGCTCGCGAGGCGGCATAGAGCGGGAAACAGAGCTGATTGTCGAGTTCGAGCTGGGCGTGCTTCGCCATGGCGGTCATCCTACTCCGGAAAGGATGTTGGACAATTCAATTGTGCACAATATGATCGGAGACATGAAGAAGTTGTACTCCACCACCGCCCACGCCACCGGCGACGGCCGCAACGGCCACGTCAGCTCCGACGACGGCGTCATCGACCTCGACGTCCGCATGCCCAAGGAACTCGGCGGCACCGGCGACGCCACCAACCCCGAGCAGCTCTTCGCCGCCGGGTACTCGGCGTGCTTCCACTCCGCCCTCCGCCTCGTCGCCAAGGAGGCCGGCGTCGACGTCACCGACTCCGCCGTCTCCGCCACCGTCCACCTCGGCGCCACCGAAGAAGGCGGCTTCGGCATCGGCGTCGAACTCGACGTCAGCCTCCCCAACGCCACCCCCGAACAGGCCCAGCAGGTCGTCGAGCAGGCCCACCAGGTGTGCCCTTACTCGAACGCCACCCGCAACAACATCGACGTCAACCTCTCCGTCGTCTGACCGCGCCGGCAGCCAGCGAGGTCGGCTGAGTAGTCGGATGGGGCCAGACCCCAT
>JBPEWX010000430.1:0-3184 GCA_052032235.1 Ilumatobacter sp.
GCGGTCGGGGCCACGACGACGGCGATCGTGCAGTCGTCGAGCGCGACGACCGTGGCCGCCGTCGGGATGGTCGGGGCAGGCGTGATGACGTTCGCTCAGTCACTCGGCATCATCTTCGGCGCCAACGTCGGCACCACCGTCACCGGCTGGCTGGTCCTCTTGTTCGGGTTCAAGGTCGAGTTGGGCACCCTGGCGTTCCCGTTCGTGTTCGCCGGCGCGCTCGGCATCACGTTCGGGAAGGGTCGCTGGGCGGCGCTCGGCTTCGCGCTCGCCGGTTTCGGGTTGCTCTTCATCGGGATCGACTTCCTGCAGTCGGGGCTTGCCGGGCTCGAAGGGCGCCTGACTCCCGAGTCGTTCCCGCCCGACACCTGGCTCGGACGGCTGCAGCTGGTCGGCTTGGGCGTCGTGATCACCCTCGTCACCCAGTCGTCGTCGGCCGGCGTGGCCATGGCGATCGCCGCCGTCTACGCCGGCACGATCACCTTCCCGCAGGCGGCGGCGATCGTCATCGGCATGGACGTCGGCACGACCGTCACTGCTGCGATGGCGGTCATCGGTGGCGGCACCGAGGTGAAGCGAACCGGGCTCGCCCACGTCATCTACAACGTGTTGACCGGCACGGCAGCGTTCTTCCTGTTGGTGCCGTACGTGTCGACGATCGAGCGCGTCGCGCCCGACATGTTGTCGGAGCAACCCGAGGTGCTCCTCGTCGCCTTCCACACCCTGTTCAACGGGTTGGGCGTGCTCGCCGTGCTGCCGTTCGCCGACCGGTTCGCCCACCTCGTCGAACGGCTCGTCCCCGCACCGGCCGACGACCCGACCCATCGGCTCGGACGGTCGCTGCTCGCCGACGCCGACGCGGCCCTGGACGTCGTCGACGAGACGTTGCGCGACATCACTGCCCAGCTGCTCGAGCTGTTCCGTTCGATGTGGGACGCGGGGCGGGCGACCGCTCGCGACCTCGAGTCGGTCGCCCAGCTCCAGACGGCCTGCCGACGGACCCAGGAGTACACGCTCGCGATCGAGCACGACGACGAGCACCAGGTCCGGCTCCGGCAGCAGGCGGCCCTTCATGCGTGCGATCACGTGGATCGCCTCGCCGACCGTTTCCTCGACGACGAGCGGCTCGCCGTTGCGGCGAGCGACGCCGAGCTCCGGCGGGCCGCGGCGTCGCTGGTCGGGCTCGTGGACGACGAGCACGCATGGCTGACCGAGGAGGGACCGAACCCGGTCACCGAGGCTCGGCTGGTGGCCGAGCACCTCGTGGAGGGCATGCGTCCGTACCGAGAGCGGGCGATCGCCCGATCGATCGACGGGTCGTCCGACGCCGACGACATCACGATGCGCCTCGACGCCTATCGATGGATCGCCCGCAGCGCCGCCCACCTCTGGCGGGTCGACTTCCATCTCGACGAACTGTCCGGACGGCCGACCCCGTCCTGATCGGGTCGACCGCCCCGATGCTCAGCCGGTTCGGGTCCAGGGGCGGTCGGGGTCGAACAGGTGGAGCGCGAATCGGTCGGACAGCTCTTCGAACACCCGCACGCCGCGGATGCTGTTGCCATGGCTGTCGAGGCGTGGCGAGAAGGTGGCGATACCGCCGACATCGGGGATGATGCCGAGGATGCCGCCACCGACACCGCTCTTGGCGGGGATCCCGACCGTGAACGCCCACTCGCCTGCGTAGTCGTACATCCCGCACGTCAGCGCGACCGTCAGCATGTCGCGGGCGACGTCGGGCCGGACGACCTGCTCACCGGTCCGGGGGTTGACGCCGTGGTTGGCGATCGTCGCCCCGATCGCCGCCAGATCGTCGGTGGTCACGAGGACCGAGCACTGGGCGAAGTACAGGTCGAGCGTTTCCTCGACCCGGTCGGCGATGATGCCGCGGCTGAGCATCAGGTACGCGATCGCCCGATTGCGATGGCCGGTCGCCTGCTCCGACTCCCAGACGGCACGGTCGGGCTCGGGCTGGTGACCGAGGTACTGCTCGTACATGCGACGCACCGTCGCCACCCGTTCGTGCAAGCCGTCGCCTTGGACGAGGTCGGTGACGGCGATCGCGCCCGCGTTCACCATCGGGTTCGGCGCGCGGTTCCCGTGCTCGTCGAGCGTGATGGCGTTGAAGCTGTCGCCGGTGGGGGCGACGCCGACCCGTTCCAACACCCGGTCGCGGCCATGCGTCTCGAGCGCGAGTCCGTACAGCAACAGCTTCGAGATCGACTGGATCGTGAACCGGTGGCCGCAGTGGCCGACGCTGAAGTGATCGCCCTCGATCGTCTCGGCGGCGATCGCGAACCGGTCGGGCTCGACGTTCGCCAACTCGGGGATGTAGTCGGCCGGTGCGCCCTCGGCGACGCCACGTATGTCGTCGTGCAGTCGTCGAACGGTTTCGCGGAACCACTGCCGACGGTCCTCGGCCACCTGATCGTCGACGTCGCTCATCCCGGCATCGTAGAACGGCCCGTCCTCGGGCTCGATCGCCGAGGGATACGCTCGCGCCACCTGCTCGAGATCGGATCGATTCGATGACCTACTGCCTCGCCATGCGACTCGACGAGGGGCTCCTGTTCCTCTCCGACACCCGCACCAACGCCGGTGTCGACAACGTGAGCACGTACCGCAAGTTGCACGTCTTCCGCCCCGGTGACGACCGCGTGTTCGTCCTCCAATCGGCCGGCAACCTGGCGACCACCCAGGAGGTGCTCGACCGGATCACGCGCGATCTCGCGAGCGGAGGCGAATCGCTGAACACGGTGAACCACCTGTTCGAGGCAGCGCTGTACCTCGGCCGACTCAGTAGCGAGGTGGCACGCAATCACGCCGCGACACTCGGCCCCAACGCCAACGCCACGTTCATCCTCGGCGGTCAGGTGGGCGACGAGGCGCCCGACATCCTGCTCGTGTATCCCGAAGGCAACTACATCCGCTGTTCCGACGACCGGCCGTTCCTGCAGATCGGCGAGACGAAGTACGGCAAGGCGTGGCTCGACCTCGCCGTGCGGTCGCACGCCGACATGGCGACGGCCGGCAAGATCGCCCTGTCGTCGATGGCGGCCACCGCCTTGGCGAACCTGTCGGTCGGACCGCCGTACGACCTGGGGATCTACCGGACGGGTTCGCACGAGTTGCAGCACGCCCGCATCGCCGGCGACTCGCCGTTCCTGTCGCGCCTCGTGGATGT
>JBPEWX010000431.1:0-3031 GCA_052032235.1 Ilumatobacter sp.
ACTCGTCGGAGGTCACACCGCAGTGGAGCCGCACCCCCAACGACTCGACCCAGCGGGCGAGCATTCGCCCGCCACCCTCGCCGAGCTGTTGCGGCATCGGAAACGGTGCCATCTCGACGACGTCGACCTCCAACCCGAGGTTGAGCAACGCGTTGGCCGCTTCGAGCCCGAGCAGCCCGCCCCCGACGACGATGCCGGAGCGGCGTCCGTCCACCTCCGCCCACGCCTTGATCGCCTCGAGGTCGTCGAGAGTCCGGTAGACGAAGGTGCCAGGCAGCTCGTGTCCGGGAATCGGAGGAACGAACGGGGACGATCCGGTGGCGATGACGACCTCGTCGTAGCGGAGCTCGGTGCCGTCGTCGAGGTGAGCGACTCCGTGCTCGGTGTCGAGGCGGTCGACCGTGTGGCCGAGCCGGTACGCGACTCGATCGCCGTCGAGTAGGGCCTCACTGACCAGTCGAAGGTCGAGCTCGGTCCGCCCGTCGAACCAGCTCGACAGCGCGACGCGGTCGTACGCCGGCCGGCTCTCCTCGCCGACGACCGTGATCGTCCAGTCCTGCTCGACATCGGCGGCAACGAGTTCGTCGACCAACCGTTGGCCGACCATGCCGTTACCGACGACGAGAAGGTGACGAGGAGGGCGGCCCGAGCTCATGAGGCCATCGCACCACGACCCTGTTTCGTCACGATGAGTCCGGCGTGACGGCAGGTTTGCCAGCGGATCGCTCCGGACTGGTCGGTCGGGTGAGTCTTCTCACAGCCCTCGCGACCAGGTGTGAGGCCACCCGTTCCGCGGCCGCGACGGCGTCGGCGTGTTTGGTGCCTGACGTCGTGAGGTACCCGGACGACCATGCCGTCGCCGCCCTGGGTCACTTCTGTCCGTCTGCGGATCGATGGCGAGCACCACGACGTGCATGTCACCGGCGCCGAGACACTCAACGACGCACTTCGGGAACACCTCGACCTGACCGCGACGAAGGTCGGTTGCGAGATGGGCAACTGCGGGGCCTGCACCGTCCTGCTCGACGGTGAGCCCGTGTACTCCTGCCTGGTGCTCGCCGCCGAGTGCGCCGAGCGATCGATCGAGACCGCCGCCGGTCTGACCGACGGTGGAGAGCCCGGCACCGTCCAGCAGGCGTTCGTCGACTGTGACGCCCTGCAGTGCGGCTTCTGCACGCCGGGGCAGGTGATGTCGGTCGAGTCGCTCCGACGCCGGGCGGAGAACGGCGAGACGTTCGACGACGGCGATCTGTGCCACGCACTCGCCGGCAACCTCTGCCGGTGCGGGGCGTACCGCAACATCCTCGAAGCAGCCCGATCCGTGGTCGAGGTGAGCGTGTCATGAAGGCCGCCGAACTCGACCCCTGGCACGACCGCGACCTGTCGCTGATCGGCGACCGTACCGTTCGCACCGAGGCCGTCGACAAGGTCCGGGGTCGTGCGATGTTCACCGCCGACGTGCGGCGCCCTCGCCAGGCGTACGGCGAGTTCGTCCGGAGCCCCCACCCCCACGCCCGGGTCGTCGACGTCGACGTCGATGCTGCGCTCGGGATCGACGGTGTACTGGCCGTCTTCGTCGGCGATCGATGTCACCGGCCCGGCGAACCGCCGACCGGGGCGTCGTTCCCGAACTGGTACGGCGAGTCGGCACCGTTCTTCGCCGACACGGCACGCTTCTGCGGCGACGAGGTCGCACTCGTCGTCGCCGTCGACCGAGCGACGGCTCGCCGGGCGACGTCGGCGGTGACGATCGAATGGGAGCCCCTGCCGCACGTGATCGACCCGGTCGCCGCGGTCGGCGACGGCGCCCCCGTCGTGCACGCCGACCGGCCGGACAACCTCGCCGAGGAACCGGACGAGTACGAACGAGGTGATGTCGACAGCGCGATCGCCGGCGCCGCCCACGTGGTCCGACGGACGTACGTGACACCCACGCAGGTGCACAACGCTCTCGAGTCGCACGGCGCCGTGGCCGAGTGGAACGGTGATGGTGTCGTCGTGTGGACCTCGACGCAGGGCGTCAACGACGTGCGCGAGATCCTGGCCGACGCCATCGAGATCCCGTACAACCGTGTCCGGGTCATCGCCGAACACGTCGGGGGCGGATTCGGCGCCAAGCAGGTGCCGTGGAAGCCGACGGTGGCCGCCGTCGTCGCAGCGCGACATCTCGACCGCCCGGTGATGGTCATGAACGACCGCCGCGCCGAGAACCTCGCCGCCGGCAAGCGGAACGCGACCGTCCAGACCGTGACCGTCGCCGCCGACGCCGACGGGCGGATCGTCGCGATCGACGCCGACATCGTCACCGACCACGGCGCGTACAGCACCTCCGGCGAAGCGAGCGCCGTCGACGGGTCGTATCAATACCTGTACGACTGCGCGGCGGTGCGCACGCGGACGCGGCGGGCCCACACCAACACGGGTCCGGCGGTGGCGTTCCGCGCACCCGGCTTCGTCGAGGCGGCCTTCGCACTCGAGTCGGCGATCGACGAACTCGCGGCAATGGCCGGTCACGACCCGGTCGAGTTCCGTCGCCGGAACGTGGCCCGTGTCGACCAGGTGGACGATCTGCCGTGGTCGTCGCCCGACGCACTGGCCACCGCCATCGATCGGCTGTCGTCGATCGAACCGCTCCCACCCACCGACGACGGACGGGCGTGCGCGAGCGCGATCGCCGTGTGCGACTGGATGGCCGCGACGGCGATGCCACCCGGAACGGCGTGGGCAGAGTTCAACGCCGACGGCAGCGTCCACATCGCGACGAGTGCACAGGACATCGGGACCGGCACCCGCACGATGCTCGCCATGGTGGCGGCCGAAGAGCTGGGAATTCCGGTCGACAAGATCCGCGTCACCGTCGGTGACACCGCCGAGGGCCCACCGGCGCCCACGAGCGCCGGGTCGACGACGACCCCGACGATGGCGCCTGCCGTCCGCGCTGCCGCTGCCGAGCTCAAGGCCCGACTGCTCGCTCATGCGGCGCAGCATCTCCGAACCGCCGCCGACCAGCTCGAGATCGACGACCATCGCA
>JBPEWX010000432.1:0-3904 GCA_052032235.1 Ilumatobacter sp.
TCGGGGCGGTCGCCGAACCGGGGTGCTTCGGTGCGGGTGCGCTTGAGTTCCCAGAAGCCGTCGGTCGTGGTGAACACGACCATGGCGTCCCAGAACTTCAGTGACTGCTCGGTGTCGGGCACCTGGGTGATGACCGGCCCGAAGATGCCACGGGTGGTGCCGTCGTCGCACGGGAACGCGATGATCGGCGTGCCCACGTCGTCGCCGACGAGGGCGAGACCGGCATCCATGCGGGTCTGGATCTCGTCGTCCCAGCGCTCGTCGTCGGCCGCAGCGGCGAACGTCGTGTCGAGACCGATCTTGGCGAGGGCGTCCTCCAGATCGAGGCCCTCCTCGCGGTCGTGGTGGATGCGGGTCGCGGTCTGCCAGTACCACGCTTGGACCGGCTCGTCGCCGAGTTCGGCTCGGATCGCCTCCATCACCCGCAGCGCCCGATGGCCGCGCATGGCGCCCTCGTAGTAGGGGCTGCCGGGTTCGGGCTGGTTCTTCTTCAGCAGGCTGATCGGCTGCCAGGTGATCTCGAGATCACGGTGCGGCTGCACCTCGTCGACGACCCAACGGGCCGTCACCCAACACCACGGTCAAACGGGATCGACCCAGAACTGCACACTCAACGGCATGAGGCGAGTCTGCCCGGGACGGGCGCTCGTCACACCTTCCGCCGTCCGGAAAGACGTCACGGATAGCCTGGGTCCCTCATGTCGCAGCGCTTCTACGTCGAGACGCTCGGCTGCCCCAAGAATCAGGTCGACTCCGACAAGCTCATCGGCACACTGCTCGCCGACGGCATGGAGGCGACCGACGATGCGGGACAGGCCGATCTGGTGGTGGTCAACACCTGCGCGTTCATCGGTGAGGCGCGTCAGGAGTCGATCGACACGATCCTCGCCCTCGAGGAGCAACGCCGCGACGGTGCTCGCCTCGTCGTGACCGGCTGCATGGCCGAACGGTACGGCGACGAGTTGGCCGCCGAACTGCCCGAGGTCGACCAGGTCGCCGGGTTCGGCGTCCCGGTCCACACCCCGGCGCCGTCCACGGTGGGCAAGAAGCTGATCCCGGTCTCGTCGGCGCCATTGCCCGAGCTCGACCTGCTCAACCTGCCCCGGCCGACATCGGTGTCGCCGTGGGCGTACGTCAAGATCGCCGAAGGCTGCGACCGCTCGTGCGGCTTCTGCGCCATCCCGTCGTTCCGTGGTCCGCAGCGCAGCCGCGACATCGACGCCGTGTTGCGCGAGGTCGACGAACTCGCCGCACGCGAGATCGTGCTCGTGGCACAAGATCTCGCCGCCTACGGACGCGACCGCCCCGACGAATTGGGCAACGGCTCGATCGTGCCGCTCGTCAACGCCGTGGCCGAACGAACCGACTGGGTGCGGCTGCTGTACCTCTACCCGAGCGACCTCAACGACGCCCTCATCGACGCGATCTGCGCGACCGGGGTGCCGTACTTCGACCTGTCGCTCCAACACGTCAGCAAGCCACTGCTGCGCCGGATGCGCCGGTGGGGCGACGGCCAGCGGTTCCTCGACAGCATCGCCACCATCCGCGAGCGCGAGCCCGACGCGGCGTTCCGGTCGAACTTCATCGTCGGCTACCCGGGCGAGACCGAGCGCGACCACGACGAGCTGCTCCGTTTCGTCGAGGAAGCGCAGCTCGACTGGTGCGGGTTCTTCGCGTATTCACGCGAGGACGGCACGTACGCTGCCGACCTCGACGGCGCCGTCGACCCGGGCCTGATGGACGAGCGTCTGGCCGAGCTGCGCGAGCTGCAGGACGAGATCACGAGTGTCCGGCGAGACGAGATGATCGGCCGCACCGTGCGGGTGCTCGTCGACGAGCCGGGCGTCGCCCGGTCGGTGCGCGAGGCGCCGGAGATCGACGGCATCGTCCACGTGGGGCATGATCTGACGGTGCGGGAGTTCCACGACGTCGAGATCGTCGACGCGCTCGGCCCCGATCTGGTCGCCGCCGGCGCGTCGTTCGAAGGGGACGACGACTGATGCCGGTGCCGCCGGACAAGCTCGCCACGTGGGCCAACCTGATCACGGTCGGGCGGATCGTCCTGTCGCCGGTCATGTTCCTGGTGATCCCCAAGGACAACCAGGGGTCGTGGGTGGCGTTCGCGATGTGGTTCGTGCTGTGTTCGAGCGACGGCATCGACGGGTACCTGGCGCGCCGCCACGGCACGACCACCTCGGGGGCGTTCCTCGATCCGTTGGCCGACAAGGTGCTGGTGCTCGGCGCCATGTTCACGCTGGTCGCGACCGACATGTTCTGGATCGTGCCGGTGGCGATCATCGCGGCACGGGAGTTCGTGATCTCCGTCTATCGCACGTTCGTCGCCTCGAAGGGCATCTCGGTGCCGGCCAGCAAGATCGCCAAGTGGAAGACGCTCTTCCAGCAACTCGCCGTCGCGTTCGCCCTGTGGCCCTGGTTCGCGGTCGACCACGAGTGGACCTGGCAGTTGCTGCTCTGGATCGCGGTCGTGCTCTCGGTCGTCTCCGGCATCCAGTACCTCTGGTACTCGAGGGTCACCGAGAAGGCCCTCGCCGAATCCACCGCCTGAGTCGGATGGGGTCAGACCCCATCCGACGGTCTGAACTCATCCGTGCGGTAGAACTGGCGCATGCGTTGTGACGTGGTGGCCGTGGGGACCGAGCTGCTGCTCGGCCAGATCATCGACTCGAACTCGGCGTGGATCGGCGGCGAACTCGCTGCCCACGGGATCGACTCGCTCGTGCAGGTCAAGGTCGGCGACAACATCGACCGGATCGTGCTCCAGCTCGAACGGCGTCTGGCCGAAGCCGACGCCGTCATCATGTGCGGCGGTCTCGGACCGACCCACGACGACCTGACCCGTGAGGCGATCGCCCGGGTGATGGGCGTCGAACTCGAACTCGACGAGGCGCTCGGCGACGTCATCCGCGACCTGTTCGCCAGCCGAGGCCGCCGGATGCCCGAGAACAACCTGCGCCAGGCGATGGTGCCCGCCGGTGCCTCGATCATCCCGCAGACGCGCGGCACGGCGCCCGGACTCATCTGTCCCGTGACGGTCGACGGCGTGGAGAAGGTCGTGTTCGCCGTGCCCGGTGTGCCGCACGAGATGCACGACATGTTCCACCGGGGCATCATCCCCGAGCTGCAGCGTCGATCGGGGGAGCGGTTCACGATCGCCAGTCGGGTGCTGCTCACGTGGGGTGAGAGCGAGAGCGGGCTGAACGAGCGGCTCGACGACGTGATCGCCGAACTCGACGAGGTCGGCAACCCGACGCTCGCCTTCCTCGCGAGCGGTTGGAACGGGCTGAAGGTCCGCCTCACCGCCAAGGGCGCCGACGCGATCGAGGCCGCCCGGATCCTCGATCCGTGGGAGGAACGGTTGCGAGCCGAACTCGGCGACCTGGTGTTCGGCACCGGCGACGAGACGATCGAGTCGGTCGTGCTCGACCTGATGCGGCAGAAGGGATGGTCGATCGGGTGCGCCGAGTCGGTCACCGGTGGTCTGGTCGGCGGGCGCATCACGGCGGTGTCGGGCTGCAGCGACGTGTTCCGTGGTTCGATCGTGTCGTACGCGAGCGAGGTGAAGTACGACCTGCTCGGCGTGCCGGAGGGGCCGGTCGTGTCGGAGGAGTCGGCGCTGGCGATGGCACACGGTGCACGCCGGGTGCTCGGTTGCGACGTGGCACTGTCGCTCACCGGCGTCGCCGGACCCGGCACGCAGGACGGTCAGCCCGCCGGCACCCTGTTCTGCGGCCTGGTGTGGCCCGACGGAGAAGCCACCCAGTACTTCCGCCTCCCCGGCCTGCGCGAGCAGATGCGTCAGTTCAGCGTCATCAACTCCCTGAACTGGCTCCGCACCACCCTCACCTGACGAACGGTGTCGGATCCGTTGCGTCGCAACCGCCTG
>JBPEWX010000433.1:0-2820 GCA_052032235.1 Ilumatobacter sp.
AGCGCGTCCGACGGGAACGTCGTCGTGGTCGTGGAGAGGTCGGCCGTCGGCGCCGTCGTGGCGACCGGGAGGGGCGGGCTGGTGACGCACGGGACGGTCGCCGCGACGCCGCCGTCGTTCGATTCGCAGTACGACACGGTGGTCGGCGGGATCGTGCCGCACGGCGTCGTCGTGGCGGCAGCGGCATCGACGTCGGCCGGATCCCACGCAGGACATTCGATCCACGTGGCCGGCACCTCCATCGTCGTCGGGACGACGTGCATCGGTACACCGTCGGCGATCGAGACGGGCGTGCAGGCCTCGAAGTACGACGACGTGTCGCCCGCGTCGCGAGCGACATCGATCGGTCCGTCGCAGCGCCACGCGTCGAGCGAACCGTCGATCATCTGGGGTGCCATCGTCGACGCCGGCGCAGCGTCCAGCCCGTCGCTCCGGCCGAGCGGTTCGTCGGCGCCTTGCACGACCGACAGACCCACGAGGCCGACGGCAACGACGGCCAGCGAGCCGACCACGGCGCTCGCACGGCGGCGCTGCTGACGGCGGTCGGCTCGCTCCATCACGTCGACGAGTGAACCGTGGCCCGGCGTGAGTCGTCCGGCTCGTTCGTCGAGTGAACGTTCGACGAGGTGTTCGATGTCATCGTGCATCGGGCAGTTCCTTTCGCAGGGCGGCGAGGGCGCGGTGGAGGGTCGACTTGACCGTGCCGATCGGGACGCCCATCGTGCGGGCGATCTCGGCGTCGGTGAGTTGGAGGTCGTAGCGGAGCACGATCATCGACCGCTGCTTGTGGGGCAGCCGGCGGATCGCGTCGACGACGTGGTTGTAGACCAGCGAGCCGTCTTCGCCGGGTGGCGTCGGCTGTCGCCGGGCGAGCATCCGACGGCGGAGCACGCGGCGGCAGCGGTTGACCACCGTCGTGCGGAGGTAGGCGGCCGGGTGGTCGAGCCGGTCGAAGCGTTCGTAGATCGCGGCGAACGAGTCCTGGACGACCTCTTCTGCCTGCTCGCGCGTGTCGACCAGGGCGTGCGCGAGCCGCAGCATCGACGGGTACTGCTCGGCGTACAGCTGCTCGAACGTCACGCGCTCACCGAGCGAGATCATGTCCGCTCGAGCGGCGAGAGATGCGTCGGTCGTGCTCATGGATATCTCTCCAGAGTCACGACCCGCCCGTCCGGTTCCCAGCCGACGAAAGGTGTCGGATCCGTTGCGTCGTCTGGTCAGGGTGGGTGTGAGCGTTGCGGCGACGCAACGAATCCGACACCTATCGTCGGTGGCTACAGGCTGGCTCGGACGGCGTCGTTGAGGGCGAGGCAGCGGGGGTCGGCGGTGAGGTTGTTGCCCATCCGGTTCATGACGTAGCCGTAGCCGATGCCGAGTTCGGGGTTGGCGAACCCGAGCGAACCGCCGGCGCCCGGGTGGCCGTACGAGCCGTCTTGGATCATCGGCGCACCCTCGTTGTGGAGCCAGAAGCCCGCGCCGAACCGGCTCGGGATCAGCAGCGTCAGGTCGTCACCGCTCACCCGCTGGGTGCGGGCGGCGTTCATCGTGTCGGTGTCGAGCAGGCGGACACCGTCGACGGTGCCGGCGGTGGCGGCGTAGAACTTGGCGAGCGAACGAGCCGTCGTGATGCCGTTCGCGCCGGGCATCTCGGTGGCGTGGACGGCTCGCGTGTTGAAGTGGTTGTCCTTCGCCGTGGACAGGCGGCCGTCGAGTGCGAGCGCCCGGTACCCGTTGGCGCCGCGGGCGTACAACTTGCCGAGGTGCTCGAGCAGCGCCGGGTCGTCGGTGGGGAGCGGCGTCGTCTCGAGGCGACTGACGCGCTCCTCCTCCGACTCGGGCAGCCCGATCCACATGTCGATGCCGAGCGGGCCGGCGATCTCGTCCTGCACGAACTGCCCGATGCGACGACCGTCGACCCGCGCGACGAGCTCGCCGGCGAGCCAGCCGTAGGTGATCGCGTGGTAGCCGTGCGCCGTACCGGGTTCCCACATCGGCGCCTGCTCCTGCAACGACTCGATGACCGGCGTGACCGCCATGATCTGATCGAAGTCGATCGGGGCGTCGACGGCGATCAGGCCGGCCTGGTGGCTCATCACCTGCTCGACGGTGATGTCGCCCTTGCCGGCCGCTGCGAACTCCGGCCAGTGCTTCGACACCGGGTCGTCGTAGCGGAGCGTGCCCGCCTGCACCAGCATCGCGATCGCCGTGGCGGCGATGCCCTTGGTCGTCGAGAAGACGAGTTGGAGCGTGTCCTCGGTCCACGGCGTGCCGGTCCGGGCGTTGGCGATGCCGCCCCACAGATCGACCTTCTTGTCGCCGTCGACGTAGAGCGCGAACGCCGCGCCCAACTCGTCACGCTCGTCGAAGTTGGCGCGGAACGCGTCCGCCACCGCTCCGAACCCGTCGTCGACCTGCCCCTCGATCTCAGCCATGGCGACGAGTCTCGCGAACGAGCCAAGCCGGGTCAGGTGTCGGAGGTGACGGCCACTCGGGTCAGGTGTCGGAGGTGACGGCGAGGAACGAGCCGTTACCGGAGATCACCTGACAGTGATAGTGAGAAGCGAGCTTGTGGTCGCCGGGCTTGACTCGTCACCTGATTGTCTTCCCTGTGGGTTGACCTTCCCGGGATTCGTCGGTCCGGTGACCTCAAGCTCGCTTCGGCACAAGCTGTCCCGGGTTGGATCGTGACCTCATAGGAGCCTGCGCACCAGGCGCCCATCACTGTCTTGTCCGGTCCCGTTCGGGCTCGTGCGTGCCGTCCTGGCATCCATCTCGAAACGGAAGGACGACATGAGCATCGTCACAGAACCATCCCCGAAC
>JBPEWX010000434.1:0-2910 GCA_052032235.1 Ilumatobacter sp.
CGACCTCGGTACGCAGGAGCGCACGGGCGGCCCGCCAACGCGCCTCGGCGCGAGCGAACTCGGTCTGGGCGAATCCGCTCTGGGCGAGCGTCCTGGACGAGAACTGCGGGGTCTTGCCCACCGCCAGGTCGCGCAGTTCGTCGAGCGCCCGGCGGGCGTTGCCGAGCCCGGTGGCTGCGATACCGAGCGCGAGCAGCGTGAAGTTCGGGAAGCGAGCGATCGGATCGTCGACGGTCGGTTGGTCGACCCCGACCCGGATCGTGTGGTCGAGCGGTACGGCGACATCGTCGACCGAGAAGTCGAGCGATCCGGTCCCGCGCATCCCGCCGACGTGCCAGGTGTCGTGGAAGTCGACGTCGTCGGCTCGGAAGAAGCAGATCCGCTGGGTGCCGTCGTCGCACATCGCGCCGCCGACGATCCACGAACAGTGTTGCGTCCCGCTCCCCCATTGCCAGCGCCCGGTGACGCGCACGCGATCTCCGTCGACCGCACCGCGCCCGTTCGGCGCGAACACCCCACCGCTCGCCACCGTCGGCGCGTCGAACACCGACCGGGCCACGGGCGGGTCGAGGAAGATCGCGAGCGACGACGTGGTCGACGCGATGCCGGCGCACCAGCCGGCCGACGCATCGCCGGCGGCGATCTCGGCGACGGCGTCGATCATCGCCGACGGACCGAGCCCCGTCCCGCCGTACGCAGCCGGGAGACAAAGGGTGAGGGCCCCGGCGTCGGCCAACGCCTCGACGGTGGCCGGCGGCAACCGGCGCAGCGACTCCGCCTCGTCGGCGTGGTCGCGCGCCACCTTCGCGGCGTGTTCGATCGTGCTGTTCCCCGTCACGCCGACGATCGTACGACGCGGCGCGTCGGCACTCGCAGTGGGGCGCACCCCTGGCCGCCCGGGCACGAGCGCGGTACCGTCGTCACATGCAGTACGGGTTCGTCATCCCGTGGGCCGACGCCCGCGAGGTCGGCGAACTGGCCGCGGTCGCCGAGGAGTACGGCTGGGACGGCGTGTTCGTCTGGGAACCGGTGTGGGGCGTCGACGCCTGGGTGAGCCTCGCGCTCGCCGCGGTCCGGACCGGCCGCATCCGTCTCGGCACCATGCTCACGCCGCCCTCGCGACGCAAGCCGTGGGAGCTGGCGAGCCAGACCGCGACGGTCGACCGCCTCAGCGGCGGACGACTCACCCTCTCCGTGGGCCTCGGCGCGCCCGAGAGCGGCTTCACCTCGTTCGGCGAGGAGGCCGACAAGCGGACCCGCGCCGAGCTGATGGACGAGTGTCTCGACGTCGTCGCCGGGCTGTGGGGCGGCCAACCGTTCGAGTACCACGGCAAGCACTACGACGTGTCGCCCACCGACTTCCCCACCATCGGCCACGTCGCCCAAGACCCGCGCCCGCCCGTCTGGTGCGTCGGCGCGATCGGCTACGAGAAGTCGATGGCTCGAGCGCTGCGTTGGGACGGCCTCATCCCACAGGTGATCGACGAGCACGGGGCCCGGCAGGCCAACCTGGAAGAGCTCCAGGCGATCGCCGGCGACCTCCCCGACGGCTACGACGTGATCGTCGAGGGCGCCCAGGCGGAGCACTCCCCGGCGGCGTGGGCCGACGCCGGTGCGACATGGTGGATCGAGTCGCAGTGGGACGCGGTCGGTCAGGCCGAACCGACCCTCGCAACCGTCGACCGACTGCGCGACGGCCCTCCGGCCACCTGACGCCGCCTTCCCGAGCGCCGCGGCGGCCGATTACGTTCGAACCGTGACCGACAGCGGCTGGAACCTCGCGAACGTCTTCGAGACGATCGCCGATCAGATCCCCGACGCCCTCGCCCAACAGCAGGGCGACCGGACGTTCACCTGGGCCGACTTCGACCGCCGCGCCGACGGCGTCGCCCGCGCCCTCCTCGACGCCGGGTTCGGCGAACAGGCCAAGGTCGCGCAGTACCTCTACAACTCGCCCGAGTACATCGAGAGCCTGTTCGGCTGCTTCAAGGCCGGCATGGCCACGGTCAACACCAACTACCGCTACGCCGCCGACGAACTCGTCTACCTCTGGGACAACGCCGACGTCGTCGCCGTCGTGTTCCACGGCGAGTTCGTGGACCACATCGAAGCGATCCGCGATCGCCTCCCCGACATCCGCCTGTGGCTCTGGGTCGACGACGGCAGCGGCGCGTGCCCCGACTGGGCGACCCCGTACGAGCAGGCGGCGACGTCGAACCCCGGTCGCACCGAGGGGCCGTGGGGACGCTCCGGCGATCACCTCTTCCTCCTCTACACCGGCGGCACCACCGGCATGCCGAAAGGCGTGATGTGGCGCCAAGACGACATGTTCGGCGCGCTCGACTCGAACAACCGCAAGCGGATGCCACCCGAACAGGACCTCGACGCGATCGCCGGCCGCGTCTCGAAGCCCGGCCCGAAAGGCATGCCCGGCGCGCCGCTCATGCACGGCACCGGGCTGTTCAACGCGATCTCCACGCTGATGGTCGGCGGATCCGTCACCTGCATGGAAGGTCGCCGCTTCGACCCCACCGAGCTGCTCGACACCGTCGAACGGCACCGCATCAACTCGATCTCGATCGTCGGCGACGCATTCGCCAAGCCGATCCTGAAGGCACTCGACGCCGAACCCGACCGCTGGGACATCTCGTCGTTGCGGGTGATCGTGTCGTCCGGGGTCATCTGGTCGAAAGAGACCAAGGACGGGTTGCTCCGACACAACGACCGTCTCATCATGGTCGACTCACTCGGGTCGAGCGAGGCGATCGGTATGGCCACGAACACGACCCGCTCGGGCGAGGGCGACGGCACCGCCAAGTTCGAACTCGGCTCGTCGACCCGGGTCGTCACCGAGGACGGACGCGACGTCGTTCCCGGCTCGGGTGAGATCGGTCGGGTGGCGATGCGCGG
>JBPEWX010000435.1:0-2208 GCA_052032235.1 Ilumatobacter sp.
CGGATCGACGCCGGTCGCGCCGCCGCCGTGATCCGCGAGCTCGGCGACGATCGGGTCGTCGAGCGGCTCGACGACGGCGCCGTCGTGGTCCGGGTGCCGTGCGCCAACCTCGCCGCGTTCCGGTCGTGGGTGCTCGGTTTCGTCGAGCACGCCGAAGTCGTCGGTCCGGACGACGTGCGCGCGGATGTGATCGGTTGGCTGGAGGCGATGGCATGAGCCGGCGAGGTCCGCGAGGAGCAGAGGATCGGCTGCGCCGGCTCCTGGTCATGTTGCCGTGGCTCATGGAGCGCGGTGAGGTGCCGGTCGCCGAGGCCGCCGACCACTTCGGACTGAGCGAGAGCGACGTGGCACGCGATCTCGAGCTGGCGGCGATGTGCGGCCTGCCGCCCTTCGTCGACGAGATGATCGACGTCTTCATCGACGACGGGATGATCTGGGTCGGGGTGCCACGCCTGTTCACGAGGCCGCTCCGGCTCAACGCCGTCGAGGCGTGGGAGTTGTTGGCGGCCGGGCGAGCGGCGATGCAGCTCCCGGGGGCCGACCCGGACGGTCCGCTCGGGCGGGGTCTCGAGAAGTTGGCCAGGGCGCTCGGTGAGGACGACACGAGCGGGGTGCGGGTCGACCTCGAACGCCCCGAGCTCGCCGACGGGCTCGCCGAGGCGATCGATCGCGCGGAGCGACTCCGGATCGCGTACTGGAGTGCCGCCCGTGACGAGGTCACCGAACGTTCGATCGTCCCCCGCCAGCTGTTCACCGACCGGGGCGAGTGGTACGTCAGCGCCGACGACGACCGATCGGGGGAGGTGCGCACGTTCCGCATCGATCGGATCGAATCGATCGAGCCGACCGGTGAGACCGGCGTGGCCGGCGACGGTGCGCTCCCGACGCCCGGCGAGTGGTTCGTCGACGCCGACATCCCGCGTGCCGTCGTGCGGCTCGCGCCCGAGGCACAGTGGATCGTCGAGCGGTATCCGTTCGACGCCGTGGGTGAGCCGGACGCCGCCGGCTGGGTGGAGGCGACGTTGCCCGTCGCCAGCCTGCGCTGGTTCGTCAGGACGATGCTCCGGCTCGGCCCCGGCGCCTCCATCGTCGAACCGAGCGAACTCGCCGCCGCCGTCAGCGACGCCGCCGGTGCCGTGCTCGCCCGCTACCGCTCGTAGAACGCCGCGAGGCCGTGCGCGTCGGTGACGCCGTGTTCGGCCAGCAGTTTCGGGAGGACGAGCGCGGTCGCCCGGGCGTCGAACCGTGCGTCGTGGGGCCGATCGTTGTCGATCCCGTACCGTTCGCACAGGTCGGACAAGCGGTGGGACTGCTGACGGTCGGGATCGAGGCGGCGTGACATCCACAGCGTGCACACGCGCGGCGGTGGCGCGAGATCGACCCGGTACGAGCGTGCCGCTCGCTCGATGAACCCCCAATCGAAGCTCATGTTGTGGGCGACCAGGACGGTGCCGTCGGTCCGGGAGGCGAACTCGGCCAGGACCGCAGCGGTGTCGGGCGCGCCCTTGAGGTCGCGCCGGGCGATGCCGTGGACTCGTCGCGGTCCCACGCGCTGCCACGGCCATCTCAGGCGGATCAGCGACGACCACTCGTCGACGATCTCGCCGCCGTCGACGCGGGCCACGGCGATCTGGAGGATGCGGTGCCGGCGGGTCGAGAGACCCGACGTCTCGATGTCGACGACCGAGAACACGGGGAGCCCACCGGCCACGTCGGCCTCGACGCCGGCCGGTCCGTCCGGACCAGCGTCGGGGCGATCGTCGGGGTGTTCGTCGACGGTTGCCACGCCGTCCAACCTAACCGGAGGGTGTGACACCGCCCCGGCGGTCAGAGCAGCTCGGCGGCGAGGCTGGCAACGCTGCTGCGTTCGCAGGCCGTGAGCGTGATGTGCCCGAAGCAGGGTTGGCCGCCGAAGGCGTTCGTGAGCACGGCGAGCGCGTTGTTGGTCTCGCCCAGGTACGGGGCGTCGATCTGGCTCGTGTCGCCGGTGAAGATCACCTTGGTGCCGTCGCCGATGCGGGTGAGGATCGTCCGCAGCGTGGTCGGTTCGAGGTTCTGGGCCTCGTCGATCACGACGATCTGGCGCTGCAGCGACCGGCCACGCAGGAACGTCACCGACTCGAGGCTGAGCTGGCCGCGAGCGGTGAGGTCGTCGATCAGCCGCTTGGCATCGTGGCTGCTGTTGCGGTCGGTGAGGGCGACGATCGC
>JBPEWX010000436.1:0-3606 GCA_052032235.1 Ilumatobacter sp.
GGGTCTCGACGTCGTCGACAGTGGGCGGCCAGTCGTCGTGGAGGTCGCCGATCGCGCCGAGCAGCCACCACATCGAGAAGCGACCCATGGCCGTGCCGCGTCGGCGGCCGTGCGCACCGCCGGAGGCACCGGCCCACGCCAGTGTGGCGAGCGCCTCGCCGGCCGGGATCTCGACGATTCGGATCGAGTGCAGGCCGAGCGCGGCGACCGCGTCGACCGCGCGGCCTTCGACGCACGCCGACTCGGCCCGACCGGTCGACGCCGCGGTCCACGTCTCGACGAGCTGCCGTAGCGCGAGGTCGGTCGCTTCGTCGTCGACCACCTCGGCGGCGTTCGTCACCTCGGCGTCGACCAGCGCACCGGTCGACGCAGGCATCTCGTGCTCGACCCCCGCGTCGCCGTAGGTGGCGACCGTGTACGTCGGCTCCCACGTCTGGAGCGCAGCCGGGATGTCGAGCACCGGCGGCAACGCCACCAGCGACGACGGATCGATCGGCTCGCCACGGATGGCCCGCTCGTGGGCGACGAACAACGAGATCGGCACGGCGTCGAGATGGGGACGCAGCTCGGCCCAGGTGTGGTGTTGGGCCACGACCTCGGACAGCGGGCCGATCGTGAAGCGGCCGGCCTCGCCGTCGAGCACGGTTGCCGCCCACTCGGGTGGAGCGAGCAGCGCCAGCCGGTACTCGGCCAGCGTCGCCGCCGGCCACAGCTGGCGACCGGTCTCGCGGGTCGCCGCCGCGCACCGATCGCGGAGGCGGAGTACACCCTCCCAGTCGCGGTCGGAGCAGCGGTCGTCGATCATGCGGACGAGGCCGTCGAGGTCGACCGAGTGGATCAGTGCATCGAGGCGATCGTCGTCGGTCGTCGCGCCGTCGCCGTGATCGGGCGGCATCAGACGAGCGGCCACGGGTAGTGGTGGTGGTCGCCGTCCTCGGCCGGCAGCGAACGCTCGGTGACGAGCTTCGTGGCGCGGTGCTGCATCGCGACGACCTCGTCGTCGTCGAGCAGGGCGGCGATGTCGGCGGGGACCGACTCGATCAGTGTTGCCGCACGTGCCAACAGATCGTCGTCGATCGTGTCGCCGGCGAACTCCCAGATCACGGTGCGGACCTTGTACGGCGCCGCAAAACACAACCCGTTGTCGATCGCCCAGACCCGGTCGAGTGAGGCGTCACCGTCGGGGCCGGGCTGGAGCAGGCAGTGGCCCGACTTCCGGTCGGTGTTGTTGGCGATGATGTCGAGCACCGCCATCTCGCGCAGACGGTCGTGGAGATGGCTGCGGGTCTCGTAGATGGTGAAGTAGTGCTCGCTGTGATCGGCCGGCACGAACCACTGGAACGAGCCCTCACCGAGCGGGCCGTCACGGATCACGGTCGGCGGCACCAGCCCGAGGCCGAGGTGCTCCGACAGCAGGAACATCGCTCGTTCACGCTTGTGGAGGCCCGGCTCGAAGTCCCACAGCGGCCGTTCGCCGCGCACCGGCTTGTAGATCGCCTGCTGCTCGATCGCCCCGTCGGGGCCGTCGCAGCGCAAGGTCGTCAGGAACGTGGCGTTCGAGCTCCACGGCATGCGACCCTCGATCTCGACCTCGGCGTCGGTCAGGAACGCGAGCGGGTCGGCGAGCTCGTCGGGCGCCATCGGCGTCAGTTCATCCGCGGGCACGGATGGCCGTCGGGGTCGATCGGCTGCCCGCACCACTGGCAGTCGGGGCGACCAGCGGCGACGATCTGCTCGGCGCGCTCGCAGAACGACGCGGCCTGGCCGCGTGTCACGTACAGCCGGATGTGGCCGTCGGTGTCGGCGTCGTCGTCGAGGTCGTCGTCCTCGTCGCCGACCCGGAACTCCTCGAGCTGTACGACGAGCCGGTCGGAGGACCGGTCGTAGCCGAGGCCGATCGGTCCGAGCACGAATGCCTCGTGGACGGGTTCGACGAGCTCGAGTGCGCCGGCGACCGGGCGGTCGTCGGGGGGTGGCAGGTCGTTGAGCACGGTGCGCAGGTACTGGGCGATCGCGCTCACCTGCTGCTTCTCGCACTTGACGGCCACGCGTTGCTTCCCGTGGCGGGCCTGGAGGTAGAAGACCCGAGAGCCGGGTTGACCGATCGTGCCGGTCGTGAAGGCGTCGACGTCCTCGAACTCGTAGAAGATGCTCACGACGGGGCCAGGTCTTTCAACGAGCCGCCGGTCGAGTTCACCGCCAGCACGATCGGGCCACCGGACGTGTACGACACGGCGCTGATCGAGCAGGTCGAGATCACGATGCGCTGGAACAGGTCGATGTGGGTGCCGAGCGCGTGGGCCATCGCCGCCTTGATCGGGTCGGCGTGGCTGACGCACACGATCGTGCCGCCGGGATGCTCGGCCGCGAGCTGTTCGATCGCGGTGACGATGCGCACCTGCATCTCGGTGAAGCTCTCGCCGCCCGGGAACCGGAACTGGGACGGCGCCTGCTGCACGGTCTTCCACTCGGGGAGTTTGAACAGATCCTTCAGCTGGGCGCCGGTCCACTCGCCGAAGTCGCATTCGAGCAGGCCCTTGCGGACCTTCGGGGTGAGGCCGAGGGCCTTGCCGATCGGCTTCGCCGTCTCGCGGGTGCGTTCGAGGGGCGAGCAGTACACCGCGTCGACCGTGCTGAGCTCGGCGAGCCGTTCGGCGGCACGTTCGGCCTGACGGACACCCGAGTCGGCGAGGTGGAGCCCGGGCGCGCGGCCCGGGAGCGACTGGCCGGTGGTCGGTGTCTGGCCGTGCCGGACGAGGAGGACCGTGGTGGGTTTGGCCGGGGGAGTCTTTCGCGCCATCTGCCGTTCAACCTACTGTCGTTCGACGTGACACGCGCCGCCGACCCCGACCCGTCCGACTCCGCCGCCTCGGCCCGCGCGCCTCGCGACACGCTCCGTCGACTCGAACGGGACGTGGTGGGCTGTCGAGCCTGCCCTCGGCTGGTCGAGTGGCGCGAGCGGGTGGCGGAGGAGAAACGTGCTGCGTTCCGCGACGAGGACTATTGGGGGAAGCCGATTCCGGGGTTCGGCGACGGGAAGGCCCGCATCGTCGTGCTCGGGTTGGCGCCGGCCGCCCACGGCGCCAACCGGACGGGGCGGGTGTTCACCGGCGACCGGTCGGGCGACTGGCTGTTCCGGGCGATGCATCGAGCCGGGCTCGCCAACCAGCCGACGTCGGTGTCGGCCGACGACGGGCTGGCGCTCACCGACGCCTGGGTGACCGCGGCCGTCAAGTGCGCCCCGCCGGCCAACAAGCCGACCACCGACGAACGCGACGCGTGCGCGCCGTTCCTGGAGCGCGAGATGGCGCTGCTCCGTCGGGCACGGGTGGTCGTGTGCCTCGGCGGGTTCGGGTACGACGCCGCCGTTCGGCACTTCGGGGTGCGGCCCAAGCCGAAGTTCGGCCATGGCGTCGAGGTGGTGCTCGACGGGGGACCGACGCTGCTGTGCTCGTTCCACCCCAGCCAGCAGAACACCTTCACCGGCCGCCTGACCGAACCGATGCTCGACGACATCTTCCACCGAGCCGTCGAACTGGTGGCGTGACCTGGGCGACGAAAGGTGTCGGATCCGTTGCGTCGTCCGGTCCTGCCGGGGTGCGGATC
>JBPEWX010000437.1:0-2413 GCA_052032235.1 Ilumatobacter sp.
GGGGAGCCGATCGAGCTCGACGCCCGCGTCGTCGATGACGGAGACGAACTCCTGCTCACCGCCGCTGACCGATGCGTAGAGCTCATCGCGTTCGTCCGAGGGGACGACGCGGTCGATCAGGACCTCGCCGGTCGCAGCATCGGTCACGAGGAAGGTGAAGGTCTCGTGATCGTCGACGATCGCGTAGTGAAATCCGTTGTGGTCGAGTTCGAACTCGACCGGCGACAGCACCGGTTCCTGCCACGACTCCACGACCCAGGCCGGCGACGCCCGGTTGTCCCACAACGAGTAGCCGCCGTCGAGCGCGGGAGCGCTCAGGGCGGTGAGGTCGCCATCGGTCGTCCAGCGGTACAGCACCGGCGTCGGGTCCGGGCCGTATCCGAGGAGGAGGACGTCGTCGCCGAGGGGCATCGCCGTCTCGACGTAGGTGCCGTCGGGCAGATCGGCCGATCGCGCCCATGTGCGGCCGCCGTCGTCGGACAGGTACACCGCGTCACCGACGTACAGCAGTCGGCCGTCGTCGATCGTGATCAGCGCACGGGTGTTCGTCATGGCCGGCGGGCCGGGGAGATCGAGTTCCTCGGTCGGTGCTGCCCCGTCGAGGGAGCCGGTCAAGAGCGTGGACGCCGGTCCGCGGTCGACGTCGACGAGCCCATCGGCCGGAAGACCGAGTTCCTCGAAGGTGAAGGTCCGGCTGACCAGACCGTCGGCGGTGGCGACGTCGACCGTGACCGCGGCGTCGTCGTACGAGAGGCCGAACCCGTCGTCGCCGATCTCGTCCTGCAACGACGGGGGAAGCAGGGCCAACCAGTCGATGCCGATGTTGCTCGACACGAGCGCGTACCAGCGGTCGCCGACGATCGCGACGGTGTCGACCCATCGGTCGTGGGTGACGTGGTCGGGAAGCGTGCGGTCGTCGCCGAGATCGACATCGGTGAGCTGCCAGTTCGCCAGGTCGTCGCTGGTCGCGATCGTCACGCCCGACGGGACGCCGTCGCTGTCGTACGTCATCGACCATACGACCAACCGGCCCGACGACACCGTGGCCTCCGGGAACGCCGGTCCACCGGGGAACCCGGCTCGCGTCCAGGAGACGCCGTCGATCGTCGACCAGACATCGATCGAGGTCGCGACCGTGCTGCCGTAGATCGCGTCGTAGGCCTCCGGGTGGTCGGCGAGGACCTGGCTGACCTCGTCGAGCAGTCCGGCGTCCTGCAGGATCCGGCTCGCCTCCTCGATCGATGGCGGCAGCCCGTCGGCGAACAGTTCGATCACCTCGGGGGAGAAGAGGTCGCGGATCTCGGCGGGCAGGCGTTCGGGCAACGGCGTCGACACCGACGACGTCGTGACCATCGCGAAGCCGTCGCCGAACGGCACCAGTCTGCCGGGCTGTTCGGTCGGTGCGTCCGCGTCGACCGGTTCGACGACCACGACACCGCTGACCGGCGCACTGGGCTCGACGGGTGTCGTCGGGGAAGGCGACGCCGTCGTCACCGGAGCGGTCGGAACGGGCGCCGGCGCGGCGGTGGTCGCGGTCGGCTCGGTCGTGCCGGGTGCGGGCACGGTCTCATCGGTCGGCGGCATCGTGTCGCTCGTCGAGACCATCGAGTCGTCGGAGCCCGACGTCGCGACGACCACGACGCCGAGTGCGAGCGCCGCGACGGCGGTCCCACCGGCGAGTCGGCGGTGGCGTCGCCGACGGCGACCGCGACGCGCGATCGCATCGGGCGAGCCGGGGTCGAGGTCGATCGCCGCTGCCGAGGCGTGGAGCGTCCGGCGAAGCTGTTCGTCGCGGCCGGCCGGATCTGGTGTCGAGTTCATCGGTCACTCCTGAGATCGTCGTCGAGTCGTTCGAGGGCTCGGCTGAGTCGGCTCTTGACCGTGCCCGGGGGGACGTCGAGGGCTGCGGCCGTCGCGGCTTCCGACCAGTCGAGGTAGTAGCGCGCCACGACGACCGCCCGCTGTTCGGGCGACAGGCGCGCCAGCGCCGACGTCAGCGCGCCGTCGTACCCCTCGATCGGGGTCGAGGTTCGCCCCCGATCGGGCGGGAAGGCCGTGGTCACCTCGCGACGCCGCTTCCGCAGTCGCGATCGCGCCCAGTTGAGCCCGACCCGATAGACCCAGCCGGCCGGGTTGTCCAGCGTCGACACCCACGACCAGCGGGCCCAGGCGCGTGTCAGGCCCTCGGCGGCCGCATCCCGGCCGAGTTCGGCATCGTTCAACGTGAGCGCGAGCGCCCGCGCCAACGTCGGGTGGACGGCGGCGCAGAACACATCGAAATCGTCGGTCCGCAGTTGGGCCGCGCCACCGCGACTCGTCCCATTCGTCTGCATCGGGGTCCCACCCGTGGCCGAACCGTGGTGGTTCTCGGTCACCTGCACGACCCTAGAACGCATGACGCGCGTGATTGGTT
>JBPEWX010000438.1:0-5328 GCA_052032235.1 Ilumatobacter sp.
GCCCGAACGGATCGCGAGGGCGTCGCTGCCGATCGTGATCATGCGGAAGCCCTGTGAGCGCCGAAGCGCAGCGAGCGACCCCGTCGCATGGATCCCGGCGACCACCTCGTGCCGTGCACAGGCGTCGGTGATCCGGGCGAGTGCGTCGTCGAACGCCTGGACGCCGTCGTTGTTGCCGGGCGGCAGCCCGAGGCTCACCGACAGATCGGCCGGACCGACGTACACGGCGTCGATACCCGGACACTCCAGGATCTCGTCGAGGTTGTCGAGCGCCTCCACCGTCTCGATCATCGGGATGACCGCGACATGGTCGTGCGCCCACCGCTGGTAGTCGGGCCGTCGGAGCCCGGCCATCATCGGGCCCCAGCTCCGAGCGCCGGCGGGTGCGTACCGTGCGGCGTCCACGACCGCCTCGGCCTGGGGCCGGGTGTTCACCATCGGCACGATCACGCCGTGGGCGCCGGCGTCGAGCGTCTTGCCGATCACGCCCGGCTCGTTCCACGGCACGCGAGCGATCGGCACGTTGCCCGCCAGCTCGATCGCCGAGAACGCCGCCACGCACGTCGCCGTGTCGTTGACGCCGTGCTGCGTGTCGACGCACACGTAGCTCACCGGTTGCCGCGCGGCGATCTCCGCCGTGATCGGCGACGGCAGCTGGATCCAGAGTCCGAGCGTCTCGCCACCGGCTGCCCACTGTTCGCGCAAGCTCATGGGCGGATTCTGGCAGACCGCGGCGTCGAACCGGCAGCCGCCGCGCGACCGGGGAGTCGGCGACGGCGATCCGGTAGGTTGCCAGCCGTGAGCGACGAGCAACTGGACGGCTACCGGTCGAGCATCGACAACATCGACGCCGCACTCATCCACCTGCTCGCCGAGCGATTCAAGATCACCCAGGCGGTCGGGCACTACAAGGCCGAAGCGGGGCTCCCGGCCGCCGATCCCGAGCGCGAGGCCCGCCAGATCGCCCGGCTCCGCGCCTTGGCCGAGGAGGCGGGCCTCGACCCGGTGTTCTCCGAGAAGTACTTCCGGTTCATCGTCGCCGAGGTGATCCATCACCATCAGCGCATCGCCGAAGAGCGCTGAACCGGCACCGTTCGCGTCCGGCCCCGCCGGAACGGCGATTGAATCGAAGGTGACATGAACGAACGCGTCGACATCGCCGTCATCGGTGGTGGGCCAGCGGGAGCCGCCACCGCCATCCGAGCCGCCCGAGCCGGTGCCGAGGTGGTCGTCTTCGAGAAGGCGCCCCACGGTCGCGACAAGATCTGTGGCGACGGCTTGACGCCCCGGGCCGTCCAGGCGCTGAACGAACTCGACATCCCGCTCACCGATGCCCACCTGGTCGACGGTCTTCGCATGATCGCCGGGAAGCGGCAACGCGAGCTGCCCTGGTCCGACGGCGACCGGTTCCCGGCCCACGGTGCGGTCTGGCCCCGACGCCGGCTCGACGCCGCCCTGATCGACGCGGCGACCGCGGCCGGTGCCGACGTCCGGTTCGAGACCGAGGCCGAGCCGGTGTTCGGTGACGACGGCTCGGTCACCGGCGTGCGTGCCGGCACCGACACGATCGATGCGGGCCTGGTCGTGGCGGCCACCGGAGCACCCGGCAAGGTCGCCCGCATGCTGGGTGCCGAGCGCGACCCGAACGAGCCCTACGGCCTGGCGATCCGCTCGTACGTCGAGAGTCCTCGCCACGACGATGCGCTGATCGAGGCGTGTCTGACGATCAAGGACGAACACGGCACCTGGGTGCCGGGCTACGGCTGGATGTTCCCGTGCGGCGACGGCACCGTCAACATCGGTGTGGGAGCCCTGTCGACCATGAAGGGGTTCAAGTCGCTGAACCTGAACCACCTCCTCGACTCGTACCGCTCCCTCGTCGCGGAGCCGTGGCAGATCGGCGAGAACCTCGAGCGGCCGCGAGCGTGGCGGCTCCCGATGAGCGCCATCAAGCGCCACGGGCGTGGCTGGGTGGCGATCGGCGACGCCGCCGGTCTCGTCAACCCGATGAACGGCGAAGGCATCGACTACGGGCTCGAATCGGGGATGCTCGCGGCCGACCTGTTCCTCGCCGATGCGGCGACGGCCCCGGCCGAGTACGACCGCCTGATCGGCGAACGCTTCGACGACTTCCTCCGCACCGGTCGACGGTTCGCGTTCCTGATCGGCCATCCCGGCTTGATGCGCACCGGCCTCCGGTTCGCGGTCGGCACCGATGCGATCGCCAAGATCACGCTGCAGGTGATGGGCAACCTGGTCGACGCCGACACGCCCGGTGCTGCGGGTCGCACCATGCAGGCCGCCTCGACGGCGCTCCGCATCGCCGACCCCGTGCTCCGCAAGACCCGCGCCAAGGCCTGACCCGCCGGGACGCCGCCCGGTCGTCGATCGGTCGTCGACGACCGCGAGCCCGATCGTCTACGTTCGCACCGATGCAGCGCTTCGGGATCGACATCGGTGGCACCGGGATGAAGGCCGCTCCGGTCGACCTGGCAACGGGGGGCCTGACCGCCGATCGGGTCCGGATCGACACGCCGCAACCGGCCACACCCGACCGGGTCGCCGCGGTCGCTGCCGACCTCGTGCGGCACCACGGCTGGACCGGCTCCGTCGGCGTCTGCATGCCGTCGGTCGTCATGCACGGCGTCGTCCGCAGCGCTGCGAACATCGACGACTCGTGGGTCGGTGTCGACGCCGACGCCTTGTTCGCCGACGTCGTCGGGGCCCCGGTGCACGTCCTGAACGACGCCGATGCCGCCGGTCAGGCCGAGATGACGTGGGGAGCCGGTGCGGGGCGTCCCGGCGTCGTGCTGTGCCTGACGTTCGGGACCGGTATCGGTTCGGCGCTGTTCGTCGACGGCGTGCTCGTGCCCAACACCGAACTCGGTCACGTCGAACTCGACGGCGCCGACGCCGAGTTGACGGCGGCTGCACGGGTCCGAAAGGCCGACAACCTGTCGTGGAGCGAGTGGGGCGAGCGTGTCAATCGCTACCTCCGACACGTCTCGTTCGTCGTCTCGCCCGACCTCATCATCCTCGGCGGCGGAGCGAGCAAGCGGTCGCACAAGTGGCTGCACCGGATCGACGTCGACTGCGACGTCGAGATCGCGGCGCTCGAGAACGACGCCGGCATCGCCGGTGCTGCGCTCCACGCCCCGACCGGATGATCGCTCCCGCCGTGGTGGCGGTTCAGAGGGGCAGGCGGCCGAGTCGGTGACGTCGGTAGGCGGCGACCGAGAACGTCAGCACGGTCAGCGGGATCACGAAGTAGAGCATCGCATCGCCGAACTGGCCGGTGGCGCCGTGGTCGCTGCTGTCGAGGACGAGGTACGTGATGTAGCCGGCGTAGTAGGCCAGGAAGATCACACCCTCCCAGCGCATCAGCGAGTAGCCGTTCCAGAAGATGGGCAGGCAGGCGATCGCCACGGCGATCATCACCGGGATGTCGAGTGAGATCGCGCCGTCGGGAATCGGGATCGACGTCGGCGACACGGCTGCGGTGATGCCGAGCACCGCCAGGATGTTGAACAGGTTCGAGCCGACGGCGTTGCCGACGGCGAGGTCTCGCTGGCCACGCGCCGCGGCCAGCACCGACGTGGCGATCTCGGGGAGCGACGTCCCGATGGCGACGACCGTCAGACCGATCACCAGCTCGCTGACGCCGAGTTCCTGGGCGATGTCGGTCGCCGCCTCGACCAGCGCCGTCGATCCGATGACCAGCAGCACCAGCCCGAGCAGGACGTAGCCGACGTCGACGAACGGTGAGCTCGCCGACAGATCGTCGAGGTCGATCGCGTCGTCGTACTCGGTCGCCACGGCCTCCTTCGACCGTCGGGCGCTCACGACGGTCCAGCTGATGTACCCGATCAGCGTGATGACGAAGGCGATGCCTTCCCACCGGTTCAGCTCGTTGTCGAGGCCCAACACGAACACGGCGATCGACAACACGACCATGATGGGAACGTCGATCCGGACGATGCGTTGCGCGACGACGAGTCCGCCACCGATGACGGCCGACAGACCGAGGACGAGCAGGACGTTGGCGATGTTCGAACCGACGACGTTCCCGACGGCGAGGTCGGCTTCGTCACGGATCGCAGCGCCGAGACTGACGGCCAGTTCGGGCGCGCTGGTGCCGAACGCGACGACGGTGAGGCCGATGACGACGGGTGAGAGTCCGGTCCGTCCGGCGAGTCGGGCGGCGCCCCGCACGAGTGCTTCGGCGCCGATCACCAACCCGGCGACGCCGACCACGAAGAAGATGACGGTCAAGATGTCCATGCGGGTGGTACGAGTCTGGCGGCGGGAACCGACGGCGCAAACCTGAGCGTCCACACGAACCGACGGCCGGGTGACGTTTGAGGTCCGCAAGGGTGGGGGTATCGGCCTGATCATGGAGGGACGTCCCCGTGTCGGGGTGATCATCAACGAAGGCAAGACGCTCGCCGGTGCGGGCCTCGAGGAACTCCGGGCTGCGCTCGCCGACGCCGGCTACGCCGACCCGCCGTGGTACGAGGTCCCGAAGAGCAAGAAGGCGCCGAAGAAGGTCACCAAGCTCATCGAGGACGAGGGCGTCGACCGACTGCTCGTCTGGGGAGGCGACGGCACCGTCCGCCGCTGCGCCGACCATCTGCTGCACGAGGGATACGACGACGTCACGATCGGTGTCCTCCCCGCCGGGACGGGCAACCTGCTGGCGGTCAACCTCGGCATCCCGATCGACCTGCGCGGCGCCGTCGACGTCGCCCTCCACGGCGAACCGCGTCGACTCGACGCCGGCATCGTCAACGACGAGCAGCACTTCGTCGTGATGGCCGGCACGGGCTTCGACGCACTCCTGATCCGCGACGCCGACGACAGCGGCATGAAGGACAAGTACGGCCGACTCGGTTACATCTGGGCCGGCGTGAAGAACCGGAACGTGAGTCCGGCCCGCATGGAGGTGTCCGTCGACGGGACCCCGTGGTTCAGCGGCGAGGCCTCGAGCGTGATCGCCGCCAACGTCGGCACGTTGATCGGCGGCATCCCAGCGTTCGCCGATGCGTCGCCCACCGACGGTCGGCTCGACCTGGGCATCGTCACCGCCCGGTCGGCCGGCGAATGGGCTCGACTCTTCGGTTCCGTGTTCACGAACCGTGTCGAAGCGTCACCGTTCGCCAAGGTCACCACCGCCGAGAAGGTCGTCATCGACCTCGACCGGACGCTGCCGTGGGAGGCCGACGGCGGCGACCGCGACCGAACCGATCACTTCGAGATCCGGGTCCTGCCGGATGCGGTCTCGATCTGTCAGCCGCGGCGGGCGGCAGAGGAGACATCAGCATGAGCATC
>JBPEWX010000439.1:0-1981 GCA_052032235.1 Ilumatobacter sp.
TGCGGGCGGCGATCGGCCACCACAACGCCTGACCGTCCACCTTCTCGCGGCCCCAGGCCCGCAACGGATCGCCCACCTCGGGCTGTTCGAGCTTGATGACCTCGGCGCCGAAGTCGGCGAAGAGCTGGCCGCAATACGGCCCGGCCAGCAACTGACCGAGCTCGATGACGGTGACGTTTTCCAGTGGTCCTGGCATGGGTGGAGCTTCCTTCGGGATCGTCCCGCAGATCCGCTCAGAGCCCGACGTCGCGGTGCGAGGTGCGTGCGGCGATGCCGTGTTCGGACAGGCGCCGGGCGAGCTCTTCGGCGATGGCCACGGAGCGGTGGCGTCCGCCCGTGCAGCCGATCGCGATCGTGAGATAGACGCGCCCTTCGGCCTGGTAGCTCGGCAGGACGTCGACCAGCATGCCTTCGAGGTGGTCGAGGAACGACGCCGTCACGCTGCGCTCGAGCACGTAGTCGCGGACCTTCGGGTCGTGGCCCGTGAGGGGGCGCAGCTCGTCCTCCCAGTGCGGGTTCGGGAGGAACCGCACGTCCATCACGATGTCGGCGTCGAGCGGCAGACCGTGCTTGAACCCGAACGACTCGACGGCGATCTGGAGCTGTTGGTGGTCGACCTCGGCGAACGCCTGGACGAGCTTGTCCTTCAGCTGATGGACGTTCAGGTCGCTCGTGTCGATCACGAGATCGGCCTGTGCCTTGACCGAGTCGAGCAACGAGCGCTCGTGCTCGATCGCCTCGAGCACCCCGTCGCCCCGTTCGGCGAACGGGTGGCGGCGGCGAGTCGCGTCGTAGCGCTGCACCAGGACCGGCGTCGCGGCATCGAGGAACAACAGGGTGACCACGTGGCCGTCGGCGCGCATCTTGGCGACCTCGCGCATCAGACCTTCGTGATTGCGGCCTGACACGAGGGCGAGCCGTTCGAACCCGGACGAGGGTTGCGCAGCCAGGTCGACGATCGTCGGCAGGAGCGAGGTCGGCAGGTTGTCGACGACGTAGAACCCGAGGTCTTCGAGGACGTCGGCCGCCCCCGACCGTCCCGCTCCGGACATCCCGGCGATCACCACGATCTCAGCCACGAGGTCGAGCGTAGTGGTCAGGTGCGCCGCAGGCGCAGGTACAGCAGACGCGGCACGGTCGCGGCCTCGACGTACTCGGGCGCACGCTCGAGGAACCCGGGCGGCGGGGCCGGCTCCAGCATCCGTTCGAGCACGAGTCCGTGGTCGGCGAGCGTGTTCAGGTAGCGCGACAGCGGTCGGTGGATGAAGCGGATCCACACCCCCAACTCGACCTGCTCGACCGATTCGCTCTCGACGAGGTACGGCCCGATGCGCCAGTACTGCTCGGGCGGGTCGATCATGTGGTCGTCGATCCAGCCGGATCCGGGCGTCTGGAGCAGGGGGTGGTTGAGGAAGAAGCAGAAGCGACCGCCCGGCTTGGTGACCCGCGCCACCTCGGCGATGGCGGCATCGACCGCGTCGATGTGTTCGAAGACGAGACAGGCGACGGTGGCGTCGAACGACGCGTCGGCGAACGGCAACTCGTCGGCCGTCGAGCGGGCGTAGTGGGCCCCGCCGCCACGCTCGTGTGCGACCCGGATCTGGTTCCACGTCGGGTCGATGCCGACCACCGTGGCGCCGACCGACGCCATCATGCGGCTGATCTGGCCGTCCCCGCAGCCGATGTCGAGGATCGTGTGCGCATCGCCGAGTTCGCCGGCGGCGAGCGGGAGGATCTGTTCCTCGTACTCGGGGTCGGCGCCGTCGGTGAACCCGTCGATCCACCAGTTCGCGTGCTCCTCCCAGAGGTCTCGGGACGGATCACGTTCGGTGTCGGCGGCCACGCCACGAACCTACTGTGCGAGCGGCGCGGCTCCTCAGGGCAGGAGTCGGGTGTCGGCCACCCGTGTCGGGTTGTCGACCGGCATCACGTCGCCGGTCCAGGTCCCGGTGTGGTCGACGACGAGGTCGGTCTCGGCGTG
>JBPEWX010000044.1:0-1965 GCA_052032235.1 Ilumatobacter sp.
CTCCCGACGGATCGACGCCCTTGTCCAGGTGCCTGCAGCGAGCCACGTCGCCAACGTCACCCAGTGGAGCACCGACGCTCCCTTGAGCCCGGCGGCAGCCTCGGCGGCCACCACCACCACGACCACCACCACGGCTGCAGCGGCGACGACCACGACCACAGTCGTCACCGGCACGACGACCACGACGGCTCCGGTCGCGACGACCACGACCACGACGACCACAGCCCCGACGACGACCACCACCACGGTCACGCCGACCGGCACGGTCACGTGCCAGCTGCGCATCACGAGCCAGAGCGGAGCGAACTACTGGGCCAAGCTCGACATCGTCAACGGTCGTTCGACGGCGATCTCAGCGTGGGACGTTCGCATCGAACTGGGGCCCGGCACCTCCGTCGACAGTGCTTACAACTGGGACGGCGGGACGCCCACGCCCGACAAGGACGGCGTGATCACCAACAGCGACCTGGGTTGGAACGGCACGGTTGCGGCATCGAGCACTCGCGCCGATGTCTCTGGGGGCCAGTTCAAGTGGAAGGGCAACGACCGGACCGTGCCGACCTGCACGGTCACATCGTTCTCGTAGCCACTTCGGGCGCTGGTCACCCAGCCGGTACCGTGGCTCGACGTGAGCGTGTTGCCCCGCCATCTGTTGCCCGATACTGCTGCGGTCGCCGACGACGGCTGGCTCACGATCGGCGGCTGCTCGGTCCGTGACCTCGCCGCCGAGTTCGGCACCCCGCTGTTCGTCTACGACGAGGAGCACCTCCGATCACGTTGCCGTGAGGCCGTCGAGGCGTTCGGCCATGGCAACGCGTACTACGCCTCCAAGGCGTTCCTCTGCAAGGCGATGGCGCGCCTCGCGTACGACGAGGGGATGAAGCTCGACGTGGCGACCGGCGGCGAGCTCCACATCGCGATCTCCGCCGGGGTCCCGGCATCCGCCTGCGCCCTGCACGGCAACAACAAGAGCGTGGCCGAACTGCGCATGGCGATCGAGTACCAAGTCGGGCACATCGTCGTCGACAGCTTCGACGAACTGGACCGGATCGACGCGCTCATGGCCGAAGACGTCGGCCCGAGGCCGAAGGTGCTGCTCCGCATCACGCCCGGCGTCGAGGCGCACACCCACGAGTTCATCTCGACCGGGCAGGACGACTCCAAGTTCGGGTTCAACCTCGCCAACGGCGACGCGCTCCGAGCCGTCGAGCGCGCCCGCCGATCGTCGAGCGTCGAGCTCGTCGGGCTGCACTGCCACATCGGCTCCAACGTGTTCGTGGCGTCGAGCTTCGGCAAAGCGGCCGAGGTGATGGCGAACTTCGCGGCACCGTTCGACCTGCCCGAGCTCGTGCTCGGCGGCGGGCTCGGGGTGCCCTACGTCGAAGGCGAGGAAGCGCCGACCCTCACGCAGTGGGGCAACGTGCTCCGCGACGCCTGCGACGCGCTCGGCGTGCGGTCGCGAGTCGGCGTCGAGCCGGGCCGGTCGATCGTCGCGGCGGCGGCGGTCACCGTCTACACGCTCGGCACGATCAAGCCGATCCCCGGGGTGCGCACGTACTACTCGGTCGACGGCGGCATGAGCGACAACCCCCGCCCCGTGCTCTACGGATCCGGCTACGAGTCGTTCCTGCCACGGGCGCCGTTCGCCGACCGCACCGCCGAGGGTCGGCTGGTCGGCAAGCACTGTGAGTCGGGCGACGTGCTGTTGCGCGAGGCGCGGCTCCCCGCCGACGTCACGGTCGGCGATCTGCTCGCAACGCCGGTCACCGGTGCCTACGGGCGCTCGATGGGGTCCAACTACAACCAGATCACACGGCCACCCGTCGTCTTCGTACGCGACGGCGACGCCCGACTGGTGATCCGTCGTGAGACCTTCGACGACCTGCTGGCCACCGACGTCGGCTGAGTCGTCCTACGCGCCGCCGCGGCGTTGCAGATAGCTGCGACTGAACGCGACCGACTCGG
>JBPEWX010000440.1:0-1954 GCA_052032235.1 Ilumatobacter sp.
CACCTGATCGTCCTGCTCGATCGCCCGCGACGCGACGCGCACCCGTTCGGCGCAGCCGGTCGAGGCGTCGGGCGCGTCGTCGGGTGTGCACGCGACGAGGGGTGCGAGCAGCGGGAGGGCGAGGAGCGCCAGGAGGCGGGGGGTCGTTGCGGTCACCTCACCTCATGTTGACGCGTCCGCCGACGCGTTGCCAGCACCCCTCACCACACGGGGTGGCCCGATGCCCACCGCTCGTACCGCGACCGTAGGCTGGACCGACCGGCTACAACCCGGCACGTTGGGGGTGCCACGCATGCGACACCGGACGAACCGATGACGACGCTCGGCAGCACCTCGGTCGCCCCTGCTCCGTCGCCGGTCGCGGACGCCGCACCCGGCCGGCCGCACCTGCGGTACCTGCCCGGGCTCGACGGGTTGCGCGCCCTCGCCGTGGTGGCCGTCATGGTGTACCACGCCGACCCGAACTGGCTGCCCGGTGGGTTCCTCGGCGTCGAGGTCTTCTTCGTGCTGAGCGGGTATCTCATCACCCTGTTGCTGCTCGTCGAGTTCGATCAGCTCGGCCGGGTCGATCTCGGCCGGTTCTGGCTCCGCCGGGCGAAACGACTGTTGCCGGCGCTGTTCGTCCTGCTCTTCCTGGTCCTCGTCGTCACGGCGGCGTTCCGTGCCGACGCCCTCGGCCGGCTGCGCGGCGACCTCGTCGCCGGCCTGACGTACGTGTCGAACTGGTACCAGATCTGGACGGCGCAGGGCTACGCCGCGGCCGGCGAGTTCGCCCCGCTCCGGCACCTGTGGAGCCTCGCGGTCGAGGAGCAGTTCTATCTGATCTGGCCGCTGGTCATGATCGTGCTGCTGCGCCACCGGAGCGGCTGGTCGCCCGCGCTGGTGGCGGCCTGGCTGACGACGATCGCGCTGCTGATCTCGGTCGGCGTCGGCCTGCTGCACCATTCCGGCCGGATCGGCGAGTGCGCGGTCACGCCCGACGCCTACTGGTCACTCGGGGAGCGGTGTCTCCCGATCGCCGATGCGCTCTATCTGTCGACGATCACCCGAGCCGGCGGCCTGCTGCTCGGCGCCGCACTCGCGTTCCTGTGGCGACCCGAGGCCCTGGCTCGCGGCCCGATCCGCCGGCACGGACTCCTCCTCGACCTCGTCGGTGTGCTCGGGCTGGCCACGCTGGGTGTGCTGGCGTGGCGCCTCCACTTCGTCACCCCGGACGGGGCCGACGACGTGCTCTTCCGGGGCGGGTTCTGGTTCACCGACATCGCGACGCTGGTGGTCATCGCCGCCGTCGCCCATCCGACGGCGCGACTCGGCCGGGTGCTCGGGCTCCGACCGCTGCGGTGGGTCGGGACGCGGTCGTACGGGCTCTACTTGTTCCACTGGCCGATCTACCAGCTCATCCGGAAGGTGGCGGGGAACCCGCTCAGCGTCGAGCAGTTCGTGATCGCGATGGCGATCACCGTGCTCGTCACCGAGTTGTCGTACCGTTTCGTGGAGCAGCCGATCCGGACGGGGGAGTGGCGGTTCTGGGCACGCCGAGTGTGGCATCAGGACGAACCGACGGCCCGACTCGTCCTCGGCAGCGCCGCCGTCGTGTGCCTGATCGTCGGCGGGCTGTCGGTGTACCGACTCCAGGCGGCCGACGCCGGGCCGACGGCGATCGAGGCCGGGTTGGCCGACGGGGAACGCGACACGGTCTCGATCGACGAGCTGCTCGACGGGTCGGCCGGTGCCAGCGTCGCCGCCCGCCAGGAACGCTCGCCGACGACGACCACGATCGCTGCGCCGACCACCACCGCCGCGACCGCCTCGACCAGCGTCACCACGACGGTGCCGACCACCTCACTCGCCGAACCGGTGGTCGTGGCACCGACGCCGACCGAGCCCGTCGCATCACCCACGGTTCCTGCCGCTGCACCGACGGTGCCGCCGCCCGAGCCGACGGCGCCGACCA
>JBPEWX010000441.1:0-7249 GCA_052032235.1 Ilumatobacter sp.
GGCGGTACGTGTCCCCGAGGGCGACGGCGATCGATCGCACGGGCTCGGTCGCGTGGGCCGCGAGGCGTTGCACCTCACGCGCCGCGTCGGGGAGCGAGGCCAGGGCCGGGTGCGCCGACGGCGGTTCGGAGGCTGCGATCGCGAGGTCGACCAACATGACCGGCGGCACGTGGACCCGGAGCAGGTCGAGCTGCGACCACGACAGCGACCGGGCCGGCCCGACGTCCCCGTCGATCATCGCGGACCGCCATGCCGCACCGGCCGCGACCGCCTGTTGCATCGAGGGGCCGAGCTCGATTCGATCGAGGTCGGCCAGGTGATCGCACAGGGCGCGGATCGGAGCGAGGATCGTCATGTACGGCCAGGCCGGGAACGGGAGCACGGGGATCGCCGACTCCATCTGCTCGATCGCCGCGACCGCACGTTCGTGTTCGCCCGACGCAGTGAGCCACATCACGTCGGCCGCCTCGGCGAAGAGCCGGTCACCGGGCTGCGCGGTGGCACCGAGGTCGAGCGCCTGGTCGATCAAGGGTCGGGCACCGTCGAGATCGCCGGCCGAGACGCCGATCTGGGCGACGATGCTGCAGAGGGCGAGCTGGACGACGCGCATGTTCCGCCGGGCATATCGCTGCGGCAACTCCCGGGCGATCGGCCAGGCCAGATCGGGGCTGATCTCGCCTCGCCACCACACCGCCTGCCCGGCGAACGGGTCGCTGACGCCGTCGGCGAGCACCTGATCGAGGTGGGAGTTGACGAGTTCGGGGCGTCCGAGCGACAGCAGTCGGCTCGACACCGACCCGCGGGCGGCATCGGGATCGTCGATCTCGTAGCCGTCGATCTCGGCGAGCGCCGTCGCAGCGTCGCCGCGAACGGCCGCCGCGTTGGAGCGCAGCATCGCACACGCCGATCTCGCCATCCGGTGGCCGTCGTCGGCGAGCCGCTGGAGACCGGGCGAGATCGACAGGTCGTGCGGGTTCTCGGCGGGGGCGAGCTGGGTGATCCGCCAGTGGGCGACGACGGCGTCCTCGTCGTTGCCCACCTGTTCGGCGAGGGCGAGCGCTCGACGGTAGGCGTCGATGCACAGCTCCGGCTGGGTCGCGAACAGGCGAGCGGCCCGCAGCAGCTCACCGGAGGCACCCTCGGCGAGTTCGTCGGGAAGGAGATCGAGGAGCGCCATGATCTCGGCGGTGTCGAGTGCGCTCCCGAGCGGTCGGATCGACGCTCGGCGCACCACCTCGGCGAGCCGGTCGCGGTCGTCCGCCAACGCGAACGCCTCGGCGGCGGCGACGAGGTCGCCGACCTCGAGGAGGTGTTCGCCGGCGCGACAGGCGGCGTCGCGGCGGCGGTCGTCGTCGACCGCACCGCCGAGTGCCTCGGCCCACAGATCGTGGAGCCGGAACGTCGACTCGTCGACGGGCTCGACGAGCGGGAGCCCGGCGACGAGTTCGCCGGCGGTCGTGCCCGACGACGGTGCGACCGCGGCGAGCAGCTTGTCGTTGATCGTGGAGAACTGAGCGGCGATGGCGAGCAGCTCGCGACGGTCGGTCGGCAGCGATTCGATGACCTGTTCCCACAGATAGTCGATGCCCGAGCGAGCGTCTTCGCGACACTGGAGGGTCACCAGGGCCGGCCACGTCGCCACGCGAGCGGCCGGGTCGGCACCGAGCCGCTCGGCGATCTGCTGCGCTTCGCCCGGCGTGTACGCCAGATCGGGCTCGTCGATCGTGACCAGTCGGTCGGCGCTCTTCAGGTGGGTGAGTGGGATCGCCGGACGGGTGCGCCCGGCGAGGACCAACGACGCGTTCGTCGGGAGCCGCTCGATCAGCAGCTCGATGGTCGACCACGACGGCGCGCCCGGTTCGATGCGGTGGACGTCGTCGAGCAGGATCGCGACCCGTTCGGGTGCCAACGCCCACGCCGCATCGAGCACGTCGTCGATCGTGGTGGCCGAGGGTGGCTCGGCGGTCGGGTCGGTGAGGGCGCGGAACACGCCCGACAGCAGATGGTCGGGGTCGCGATCGTGTTCGATCACGCGCAACCAGGCGTCACGCCCGGCCGGGCTCAACCGGTTCTCGGCGATCGCGTGGGCGAGCAAGGTCGACTTGCCGTAGCCGCCGCCGCCGGTGACCGTCACGACCCGCACCTCGAACCGTTCGGCGAGCGCCATGACGAGACGCGGACGCAGCAGCGTCCACGCGGGGGAGCGTGGCGGTTCGAACCGGAAGGGGAGTGGTGCTCGGTCTGGGGCGCTCATCGGTGGTCGACAGCGGGGGCACGGCCCGCTGGCGGCGAGCTTAGGTGGCGCCCGCCGCTCGATTCCCGTCGTTCTCCGGGCGACGTCGTCACCCGGCGTACTGTGCGACGACGTCGCCGACCAGGTGGTCGGGCAGCACGTCGTGGTGCACGTCGCCGATCGTGTATCCGCCTCGTCCGGCGGTCAGCGAGCGAAGCTCCATCGAGTACCGCTGGATCTCGGCGAGCGGCACGTCGGCGACGATGATCTGCCGGTCGCCGTCGGTTCGACTGTCGACGATCCGGCCCCGACGAGCGCCCAGGTCGCCGAGCACGTCTCCCTGACTCTCGGTGGGAACGACGACCTCGAGCCGGGCGATCGGTTCGAGCACGACGGGATCCGCCGACTCGACCGCTTCGTGCAGCGCCTGTGCCGCCGCCGTGCGGAACGCCATGTCGGACGAGTCGACCGAGTGGGTCTTGCCGTCGATGCATTCGACGCGCACGTCGACGATCGGGATCCCGAGACCGCCGCCGTCGGCGAGCGCGTCGGCGACCCCGTGCTCGGTGGCCTGCACGAACTGCTTCGGGATCGCTCCTCCGACGATCGCATCGACGAACTCGAATCCGGCGTCTCGCTCGAGGGGAGCGACCCGCAACGTGACGACGGCGAACTGCCCGTGGCCGCCCGACTGCTTCTTCACCCGACCCTCGGCGGTCGACTCCCGACTGATCGTGCGCCGATAGGACACCCGCACCGGCTCCGTGTCGACGCCGATGTCGTAGCGGTGTTCGAGTCGTGCGAGCGCGACGGCGAGGTGGGTGTCCCCGACGGTGCGCACGACCGAGCGGTGCGACAGCGGGTCGATCTCGACGACGAGCGACGGGTCTTCCTGCACCAGTTTCTGCAGTGCGTCGGGGAGGCGGTCGTCGTCGGACTGCGTGCGAGGGACGAGCGCCGTCGCGAGGTGAGCGGGTGGGAGGTCGGCGAAACCCACCGCCGCCGGTCGACCGGCGTCGTGCAGCGTGCTGCGCGACTCGACGTCGACCTTGGCGACGGCTCCGATGTCGCCGGCGACGAACACGTCGGCCGGCGTGTGCTGGTCGCCCACCAGTCGGAACGGAGCGTGCAGCCGCACCGAGTCGCCGGTCGTCCGGTCGACGAGCTCGTGGTCGGACCGGACCGTGCCGGTGACGACGCGGAACAGCGAGAGACGTCCGACGTATTGGTCGGCGACCGTCTTGAACACGAACGCCAGAACCGGATCGTCCGGCGAGGCGCCGACCTCGACCAGGTCGCCGGCCTGCTCGACGACGAACGTCCGAGCGAGCGGTGACGGCCCGACCTCGCACACGTAGTCGAGCAACCGATCGACGCCGATGCCGTTCAGGCCGGATCCGACCAGCACCGGGAACGCCTGACGTGCCGCGACCTCGACCGCGAGCGTGCGCTCCAGTTCACGGTCGCTGAGCTGCTCGCCGTCGAGGTACCGCTCGAGTTGATCGTCGTCACCACTGACGATTTCCTCCACGACGCGGTCGTGCACCTCGTGTTCGTGGACGGCGACGTCGCTCGGGATCGCCTCCACGTGATGCGTCCCGTCCGCGTCGTACTCCAACGCCTGCTCGGTGATCACGTCTGCGATGCCGTGGAACGACGACTCCTCCCCGAGCGGCAGCTCGAGCGGGGTGAACCCGGGTCCGAACGCTGCGATCAGGTCGTCGACGACGTGCTCGAAGTCGGCCCGGGGCCGATCTTCGCGGGTGACGAACACGAACACGGGGATCGACCGCTCGGCGCACGCTCGCCACGCAGCAGTCGTGCCGACCTCGACGCCGTCGGCAGCGCTCACCACGATGATCGCCAGGTCGGACGCCGACAACGCAGCGTCGGCCTCGGCGACGAAGTCGGGGTGGCCGGGCGTGTCGAGCAGGTTGATGCGGTAGGTGGCATCGTCGGGCGCACGCCACTCGAACGACGCGATCGCCATCGAGACCGACGAGCCGCGCTCGATCGCCTCCGGGTCGCGGTCGAGCACCGTGGTGCCGTCGGCGACGGTGCCACGACGGTTCGTGACACCGGCTCGGTGCAACATCGCCTCGGCCAGGGTCGTCGTGCCGACACCGGACTGCCCGAGCAGTGCCACGTTGCGGATGTGCTGCGTCGACGTCGCCATTCGCGTCTCCTCGCTCTCGAGCCGCGCGAGGCGGCCTTCCTCGTCGTGTCCGCGATGGTGCGCCGCCGACCGGCCGGTTGGGCAGGGCCGAACGACCCGCGTCGGACGGACCCTCGGCGTCAGCCCGTCTCGGCGGCGCGCAGGTCGATCACGAGTGTCTCGCGACCATCGACCCGCGGGAAGACGCCCTGATCGGGCGGCGACAACTCGGAGACGTCGACCTCGCGACCGTCGCAGTCGACGAACGAGCGCGTCCCGACGATCTGCTCGACCACACACGTCGGCTCGCGATCGGCCGGGTACGCCCAGTACACGCGCCAGCCGTCGGCCGCCACGGTGCCGGTGTGATCGACCACGATCGATCGGGTCCCGATCGCTGTGCCGAGCTCGGGGAAGAACAGCGGACCGTTCTCGGCGACCTCGTCGGCGAGCGACTCCACCGGACCGACCATCAGCTCGGACGGCGCGATGCGTTCGGTGGCCTCGGCGCCGCCACGCGAGATCCACGCAGCCATTCCCCAGAGGAACAGTGCGATCAGGCCGAGGACGACGATGCCGCCGAGCACCGGGACGACCGCCCGGGCGAACGGCGAACGCAATCGTGGAAGGGGCACCGTGCCAGTCTGCCGTCGCCCCGACCGAACCGGAACCCGGGGGACGGGGTCGGTTGGGCACCGTCCGGCCGGAACGAATAGGGTGCTGGACTCGTGGAGCGTTCGTCTCGCGTCGACGGATCTGCGTCCGTCGCGCATGCTCCCGCCGGCTGACCCCGACCGAGACTTCAACCGACCAGAAGGGAACCACCCACGTGGATTTGTTCGAGTACCAGGGCAAGCAGTACTTCGCCCGTTACGGCATCCCGGTGAGCCCGGGCGCACCGGCCGACACCGTCGACGAAGCCGTCACCGCCGCCGAGGACGCCGGGTACCCGGTCGTCGTCAAGGCGCAGGTCCAGGTCGGCGGGCGCGGCAAGGCGGGCGGCATCAAGCTGGCCGACAACGCCGACGAGGTGCGCGAGCACGCCGGCAACATCCTCGGGATGGACATCAAGGGCCACGTGGTCCGCCGCCTCTGGGTGGAGCACGCCTCCGACATCGAGGAGGAGTACTACGCGAGCTTCACGCTCGACCGTGCGGCCAAGAAGCACCTGTTGATGCTGTCGGCCGAAGGTGGCGTCGAGATCGAGGCGGTCGCCGAGTCGAACCCCGACGCGATCGTCAAGCTCCACATCGACCCGGTCGACGGACTCGACCTCGCGACGGCTCGCCAGGCGGCCGTCGACGCCAAGCTCCCCGAGCGTGCGCTCGACGGAGCCGCCGACATCCTCGTCAAGCTCTACACCTGCTTCACCGAGGGCGACTGCGACCTGGCCGAGATCAACCCGCTGATCCTGAAGCCGACCGGTGAGGTGCACGCTCTCGACGCCAAGGTCACCCTCGACGGCAACGCCGAGTTCCGCCATCCGGAGTGGGAGGACTTCAAGGGTCTCACCGAGATGGACGACCGCGAGAAGATGGCAGCGGAGAAAGACCTGCAGTACATCGGTCTCGACGGCACCGTCGGCATCATCGCCAACGGAGCCGGTCTCGCGATGTCGACGCTCGACGTCGTCAACCAGGTCGGTGGAGCGGCTGCGAACTTCCTCGACATCGGTGGCGGCGCGAACGCCGACGTGATGGCCGGGGCGCTCGAGGTCATCAACTTCGACGAGAACGTGAAGTCGATCTTCATCAACATCTTCGGTGGCATCACCCGCGGCGAAGAAGTCGCCAAGGGCATCGTCGAGGCGCTCGGTCGCGTCGACCTGAAGGCCCCGATCGTGATCCGGCTCGACGGCACGAACGCCGAGGAAGGCCGACAGATCTTGGCCGACGCCGGCATCCCGGAAGACAAGCTGCGGAGCGAGCCCACCATGCTCGACGCCGCCCGAGCCGCGGTCGCGTTGGCCGCAGGAGCCTGATCCCCCATGGCCATTTTCGTCAACGAGAACACCAAGGTCGTCGTCCAGGGCCTGACCGGTGGTCAGGGCAAGTACCACGGCCTCCGCAACCGCGACTACGGCACCCAGATCGTCGCCGGCGTCACCCCGGGCAAGGCCGGCCAGGACGTCGACGGCATCCCCGTCTACGACACGGTCGAAGACGCGATCGCCGCCACCGGTGCCACGGCCTCGTTCGTGGTGGTGCCGCCGAAGTTCGCGGCCGGCGCCATCCTCGACGCCGCCAAGGCGGGCATCGAGTTCATCGTGTGCATCACCGAGGGCATCCCGGCCCAGGACGAGGCGAAGGTCTACAACACCCTCGTCCGTGACTACCCGAACACCCGGCTGCTCGGCCCGAACTGTCCCGGCATCATCAGCCCCGGCAAGTGCAACATCGGCATCACCGCCGGTGAGATCGCCGAGCTGCCGTCGGCCGACGGTCCGAACGTCGGCATCGTGAGCCGCTCCGGCACGCTCACGTACCAGGCCCTCTACGAGCTGAAGCAGAAGGGCATCGGCGTGTCGACGTGTGTCGGCATCGGTGGCGACCCGGTTCCGGGCACGAACTTCATCGACTGCCTCCGTGAGTTCGAAGCCGATCCCGAAACCCACGCGATCATGATGATCGGCGAGATCGGTGGCTCCGCCGAGGAAGAGGCTGCCGAGTTCATCCAGGCCAACGTGAGCAAGCCGATGTCGGCGTACATCGCCGGGGTCACGGCGCCTCCGGGCAAGAAGATGGGCCACGCCGGCGCCATCGTCTCCGGCGGCAAGGGCACGGCCCAGGGCAAGATGGACGCCCTGTCGGCGGCCGGTGTCAAGGTCGGTCAGAACCCGACCGAGGCCGGCGAGCTGATGG